>NZ_JBDNTS010000024.1:0-23003 GCF_047719775.1 Liquorilactobacillus sp. | reverse complement strand
TATGTTCGTAATTTCGAGTTAACACTCAAATTTTCCCGACTTATGTCACACTCTCGATGTAACTTGCCATCTAAATCATCCACTGAGCGGCTAAGCTTACCGCCCACCACCACACTACTTATAGCATTTCTGATGAAAGTGGCAGCAATTATTATAAATTTTAAGATGGCTTTTTAAAACAGCTAGGTCAGCATTTCTTATCGCTTACTGGTTCGACCAAAGAAAAAGGAAACGATTAGGACCAAAATAACTGCCCCAATGATGGATGGGATCAGCGCCATTCCGGCTAACGATGGCCCCCAAGTGCCTAATAGTCCTTGTCCAATCCACGCGCCGACTAAGCCAGCGACGATATTTGCAATCCAACCCATGGCTGCTCCACGATTAGTGATTGCACCAGCAATAGCGCCAATGATAGCGCCAACAATTAATGACCAAATTAATCCCATAAGATATCTTCTCCTTTAATTAACACGACTAGGTTCATTGTCAGGCGTTACTTTATCCACGCCTTCATTTAATGTTTCCTTCGATTTCTTTGCACCCTTGCTAACTGCTTCCTTCGTTTTATCGGTAGCATCACTAACACGGTCTTGCAGAGAAACTGAGTCTTTTTCATGCTGTTCCCTTGTCTTGACATCGACAACATTCACATTGACCTCAATCACTTCTAAGTCGGTCATCCGCTTCACCTCACGGACAATGACGTCCTTGATTTGATCGTATATTTTTGAAATGTCAATGCCGTATTCAGCGACAATGTCGAGATCGACAGCCACTTGTTTTTTACCAACTTCGACATCGATGCCCGCTGTAACATCGTTAGTATTGACTAATTTTTCAGCAATATTAGAGAAGAATCCCCCATCTACGGTTAGCAAGCCCTTCACTTCAGAAAGTGCGATCCCAATGATCTTTTGGATAACCTTATCTTCAAAAGTTAACTCACCTTTAATACCTGGCTTTTTGTCGGGAATTGTTTGTGAATTAGATGTTCCATTTTGCATAATTTTTTCCTCCCTTAATTTAAATAGTTACTTGAATAGCTTTGATAAGACACCAGTTTTCTCAATGTAGTAACCAACTGCGATGCCGAGTGCAACGAAAATTAGAATCACCAAGGTTTTAAGGAAGCCAATGGTGATGATAAGAACCGCAAGGAGTAGGCCTACGAGTCCGCCAATGATGGGCCAACGATAGGCTTTGATGAGTTCGGTCACATTATCACCTCCTAAATAACGCGAGACTGTTTCATATTAGACTCAGAAGCATTAAAATTTACGAGCCGAATCGTGATCGCTTTTTGCTTTGAAATGCCAAGACAGGTGCGTAAGTCCTCCTTAAGTTGATTCAAGAAAGCCGCCGTATGTTGTTTTGCATTTATCGAATTTAGCAGGTCGCCTGAGATTTTGAGCTTAATTTTATTTTGTGACAACTTAGCAGACACCCTGGGATTTCCGATAAAAGGCTCTTGTTGCAGCGCCGAAAGAGTAAAGTTTTCAATGGCCTTTTTACTAACTGTGACCTGCCCATCAGGTTTTTGATGGAGATACAGTGAGCGCGCGCGTGGCCAAAAGAGAGTGATAAATAAGAGAAACACTAAAAATGTCGCCAGAATAACCCCACTCCAGAAGAGATATAGTGGTTCGTACTGAGTCAACCAGTCAAAGTGAAACGATATAGGAGTAGTTCCAACCGCAGCTGCCCAATTCTGCCAGATCAGTGCAATTGATAAGGGGGCCGCGAGAATGATACCTACTACTATTAGGATCTTAAATATAAGTCGCACATTATCACCACCTTTACATTTACAGTATAACAGAACACATAAAAAGCTTAGAACTATATGCATTTATATATGACAAGCGCTTACCCTCGGGCTTTATTTTAAATAAAATATTGTTTTCTCCCATTAGAGACCTGCAAGTGAGTTAATAAATTACGTGCTTTTTTTTACATACAAGATGATAATGAAACTATTGAAAGCGGGGGCGGGTGAATTTAGGACAAAGAGAATGTGAAGAAGAAGGAAGACCCAAGCTTATCTTGCAAACAAGCCCACAATTTAAGGTAAAATGAGGGATGAGTAGTGGGACCTATAGATTATTGTCCCAGCAACGTATTTTTTCAAATTAAGTTATTTCAAAAGTGGAGGGATAAAAATGCAGGAACGTTTTATTGCTACTAAAGATAATATTACTTGGCACATTTATGAGGATGGAAAAGAAACAGCGCCCACAATTTTTCTGATTGCAGGTTTTCCACAAAGTGCTTATGCGTGGCGCAAAGTCTGGCCGCTTTTAGCCAAACAATATCATGTTTTAGCAATCGACTTGCCTGGTCAAGGATATTCAAGTGTTCCACGATCAGGATATGATACGAAAACAACCGCGCACAGAATACATGAATTAGTTATTCAATTAGGGCTAAAAAAAATTTTATATGTTGGTCATGATGTCGGAAGTTGGGTTGGTTTTACCTACGCACACCTATTTCCAGACGATCTTTTAGGTATTACGCTGATTGATGCAAATATTCCTGGAGTAACATTACAAAAACAAATCCCACTAGACGCAGAAAGTTGGCGAAGTTGGCATTTTCTATTTAATGTTATTCCTGATTTACCTGAAGAGTTATTAAAGGGTAAAGAACGGGTTTTACTTGAATGGTTCTTTTCTAATAAGGCACGTAATTGGCGCACTGCTTTTACAAAAGAAGATATTGCTGAATATGTACAAGAATATCGTCAATTAGGAGTTATGCGGGGAATGCTTGGGTATTATCGTGCCGTTTTGGATGATTTTAAGATTAATGAACCTTTATGCACCAAAAAAATAGTCATTCCGCTTCTTACAATTAATGGTGAATTCGGTTCATCACGGGATCTTTTTGAAAAACTAAAAACCTTAGGAAAATCAGTTAACGGAAGAACGATTAAGGAATCTGGACATTATATTCCAGAAGAGAAGCCGGCTGACTTAGCTGCACAAATTCTAGAATTCATTAAAAGCTTAGTTTAAGGATGAAGTAGGGCTCTACAAAGCGCTACTCAAAAACAACCTGCAATAGATGTTGTTCATTTATTGTAGATATTATTTATATAAGAAAAACTAGATTTTCAGGATCCAGTGAAATTGTGGGACACTTAGGTTGTTTGTTGGCTAGAAATTATAAAGATTTAACATGATAAACACGAAAACAAGCGTCATTTCAAATTACTTACAAACTGTAATTATACAGGACACTTTATCACTGACGATCCAAGAGTTTATGGAGAAAAGTAGATATGATAACACAACGTATTTTCAAAGATATAGATGCACCCGAGGTGGCGGATTTAGTTAAAAAGACAATGTTGACTACTAATCTCAAAGACTATTCTAAAGAATACTTAGAAAATGATCTGAAAAAGCTAACAGCTCGTGATTTTATTAAAAAAGCAAAGGCTTTCCATTGTTATGTATTTATAGATAATGAACGCAATAAAATTGTGGCTGTTGGGTCTATTGGGGCTTATTGGGGCAAAAAAGATGAAAGCAGCCTATTTAATATTTTTGTCTTGCCCGAGTATCAGGGACGAGGAATCGGCAGACAAATAATTCAAACTTTAGAACAAGATGAATTTTTTAAACGAGCTAAACGAATTGAAATTCCCGCTTCAATTACAGGATTAAAGTTCTATCAAAAAATGGGTTATCATTTTAAAGATGGTAATAGTTCTCTTGATGGTGAACAGCTTTACCGACTTGAAAAATTTAATAACTGAAAGCTAAAAAATACAAACAAAAGCACTGCTAAAAGTAATAAAAAGAGAGTGTGTGACATAAGTCGGGAAAATTTGAGTGCTAACTCGAAATTACGAACACAGCGAGTACTTTGCTATGAGTAATTCGAAGTTAGACAGAGAATTTTGACTTATGAAACACGTTTATACGAAATAAATAAAGAAACTGAATCAAAATTTAACTTTTGATTCAGCCCCATTGGAGGAATAATTATGCCTAATAATTTTTTACAGTCCAAAAAAAACTATATGAGTTGGCCAGTAATCGCACTTTTAGATTTTGTAACCATTATTAGTTTTGAAAATATTTTTTACCCATACCAAAATCAGGGACTTTCTGTTGTTGTATCTTGGATCTTCCTATTATTTACCTACGTAATCCCATATGAACTAATCGTCAGTCAATTGAGTCTGACTTTTGACAATCAAAGTGGGGGATTAGCTTCTTGGGTAAGACGGAGCGGTAATGACACACTAGGTTACTGGACTTCGTGGATGTACTGGATTCAAAGTGTTCCGTACATAGTGGATGTTTCTAATTCGGTGATTGTTTCATTTAGTTGGATGGTTCTTGGAAATAACACCTTAGGCAATAAGATGTCCACGTTTGAATTTGGCCTATTGACTTTTGCCATAATACTAATATTTATTCTATTAGAAAACGCGATTAAAAATTCTTTAGAAGCATTGTCGCTAATCGGTGGTGGTGCAATGTTTATTATGTCAATGTTGTTTGTTTTACTTGCAGGGTATGCATTGATGCACGGAACTCGTATTGCGACACAGCCATTTAACTGGGGAGCTTTTATGCCAAATTTTAGCTTGAAATATTTCTCGACCACAGGACTACTGATTTTTGCGATGTCAGGTGCCGAACTAGCAGCTCCATATATAGTTCAAATGCGTGATCCTAAACATGAATTTCCCAAGGCAATGTGGTTGTTAGCGTTAATGACAGCATTTTTAACCATTTTTGGAACATTGTCATTAGCAGTCTTTTTCAATGCAAATGCTATTCCACATGATTTTAAGATGAATGGGCCATATTATGCTTTTTCAATGCTTGGTACAGAACTTGGATTAGGCAAGTTTTTAATGTATTTCTTTGCGATTGTGCAAGCAATCTTCATGATGGCACAATTAGCGGTTTTATTGGATGCATCAAGCCGTGTTTTTGCGGGAGATGTGGCTGATAAGTTTATGCCAAGCTGGTTAACTAAGAAAAATAAAAAGGGGTTACCAGTCAATTCATATTTGATGACTACAGGATTGAGTTTATTTTTGTTATTGTTGACGGGAACTCTACCAAATATCAATACTATCTATAATTGGCTATTGAATATCAACGGAATAGTTTCACCATATAAAACTTGTTGGGTGTTTTTTGCATTTTTAGCAATGAGATGGCGCGAAAAGGAATTCCATTCAAATTACATATTTATTCGGAATCGTAAAATTGCATTAATTGTCGGTGGCTGGTGTTTTTTATTCACATTTGTTTGTGCTACGCTAGGCTTTATTCCGCAGGATGCTGATTATGGGACTAAGTCATTCGATTATCAATTGATAATGAACTTTATCACTGTCTTCGTTTTGTTTGGAGTAGGATTCTTGTTACCTTATCTTAGAAAACGTGAACTCAATAGAAATAAGTAATTGTAATGGGTTTAAAATAATAAAATAAAGCTTTCATTTTTAATGCTAAAAATAAAAAAAGAATTGATAAATTTAGTCTGTACTAATTTTTATCAATTCTTTTTTGTCGAATCTGTAGTTTATTTTTTAAATCTTCTAAATAATTTCAGTACAATATAAGTTAGACAACTAATCCATGTGATGATAATAAGATACATGATGGGCAGGAACCAATTTCCAATGTTATAGCTAACAACTAACGTATTTTTCCCCTTCTTTTGTGTTACAAGAGGTGTTCCAATTTTTGTTACACAGTATTGGCGACGTCTTTCCATTATTTTTCTTCCATTTAAAATAAGGCATGTATTGTAATATTTTATTATAGGAATACTAATTATTTTTTTCTTTTTACCGTACCAAGTGATAACTAATGTATTATTATGCACGGCTTTTGTGAAACGTGAATTGTCAGAAATAATATAATGACCATACAATTCGTAATTTTTCTTAGTACTACCGTGATAACTAGGCAAATAATCGGGTGTTTTTTTCTGAACTAGATTCAATAATGAAGTGAGATCTGTGGAATAGAGTGAATTGTGAATCCGGCTGTCGTTCTTAGAATTAAAAACAAGTGTACTTAGATTTTTAAGTGGGCGATTACTAGTCATCCACTTTTCATATTTTTTATTTAATAAAGTCATGGTTTGAGAAAATCCTACAAAAACAACGAGTAAAATAATAACGTAAACTTGTTTATCATTGCCCTTAGATAATTGATTTGACAGAAAGTATGCGAATAAAATACATGCAAAAATTGTTACAATCACAAAAAAGCGGAAGGGAAATTGAAAAATCTCAAGTGTTTTTATTTGGTATTTAGTTATTAAATACCAAGGGAAAAGACTGGTAGAGAGAAGTGAAAATATAAAAAAATTTATGCTGCAGCTTTTAATAAATGGTGGATAATTATTCCACTTTTTTATAGAATGATAAAACAAAAATATTATGATTACTGTGAGGGGGATTGAAGTAAAAAGCCAATAACTGCCGCGCTCTGTAACAGAGTATGAATACATATGCCTGTTTGTAAAAGGCAATATTAAATTATTTGAATGTGTAATAGCGAGTAAGACAGTCCAGATATTCATTGTTAGGAGTAAAAATAAAAAGATGGCATTACTAATTTTAAGAATATCTTTTTTTAGACTTGTTGATTTCAATAGTCCATAGGCAAAAAAAGGAATGTAGGTTATTACCAAAAGGATAGTACTTAAGACATGAACCTGGAGAAGCAAGGCGACACATAAGGCAAGTTTAATACTATTTATCTCATGGTTTATGACGTATTTGAAGGCTGGAATTAGCGCAAGTGGAGTGATTGCGGCTCCCCAGCTTGTGAAGCCTTGGCGAAACGTCCAATCCTGGATGGAAAAAGTTGTTAAATAAAAGCAGGCTATGGGAACCGCTACGCGAATTCTGATATGGCCTGTGCGCAGTAAGAAATACATAGAGAAACTTGCAATGATATTTAGGAGAAGGCGCGAAAAAATTTGGTAATTGTACCAAGTTTTTGATAATAATAGTAATAATCCCTGTAAGTAAGCAAATATTGGACCATATAAGGCATTAACAATTCTGCCAGATTGCTGGAATCCATATGTAGAAATAAAATATTGAAAGTTACCAGTTTTTATTTGCATAGCGGTGTCATAAAAACGATTATAATGAAATAAAAAGTCAGGGCCTAAAATTATTCCACCGGAAAAATATTGCGGGAGCACTAGCAATATTGAAAACGAAAATAAACACCCGCCAATTAATAGGTGCTTTTGAAAACTTCTCATAAGAATTGTTCCTCTTTTACATTAATTAGATTACATAGCATCAGAATTATAAGAAATTAAGCAGGAGACAACAAGTAGTACTATAAATAATTAATTATATTTTATAGTTATTACGTACAATTTAATTTTTAAATGAATTATATTTAGAGAATAATTTGTTGTTTAGGTATTAAAAAAAATTTATAGTTCAAGTAGATGATTGACACTTCTGCAATAAATCGCTATGGTAAATGTGTATCAAATCAACAGGAATTTTAGAAAGTGTGGTGAGGGAAATGTCAGATAGTCATAGATGTACTATAAATAGTAGTGACGAAGCAATGGTTAGTGGTGCTGATGATTACGTTCCCTCGCAATATAGGCGCCTAAAATAATTCAATTGAGGGGAAATTATCAATGGAAAAAAATATGGAGCATGGGCTAAAATGTCTTGTAGATCAAAAAGAGTATGATTTGGTGGACGGGGTTTTTCTAAAAGATCTGGATGGTTCTCTGCGAGCACTGATAAGACGAGACTATCCGAAAGCTGCTGACAGCCAATTTATTTGCAGTGAGCATCTAGTGCAGTATCGTGTAAAAAAGATGGATCAGATGATTGAAAAAGATTATCGGCAAAACGATAAGTTAACTAGAAAACTAACGCGTGTGATGGAAAATGATGCCTATCAAGTAATAGATGTACGTAAGCAATTAGAAAACTCTATGACTTTTGGACAAAGAATTGCTGATGGAGTTGCACGTTTTGGTGGTAGCTGGTCGTTTATTTTAAGTTTTATTGGAATCATGATTTTCTGGATACTTTTAAATGTATTTCATTGGTTCGGTGTACATTTTGATCAATATCCATTTATTTTACTGAATCTTTTTTTAAGTATGGTCGCTGCAATTCAGGCACCATTGATCATGATGAGTCAAAATCGTTCATCCGAGTATGATCGACTGGAATCACGTAATGATTATCAAGTGAATCAGAAGTCAGAAGAAGAGATTAGGGTTCTGCATTCAAAAATTGATCACTTAATTCAACAAGATCAGCCAAATTTATTGCAAATCCAGAAAATCCAAACAGAGATGCTAGGGTCTATTGAGTCACAGGTAAGTGAATTAAGAAGATTACAGCAATATTTTGAAGAAAAAGACAAAAAATAATAGTATTAATCTGAATTATGGAACATATGAGTATAAAAATAGAATTAAAAACTTGATTAAAAAAGTAGAGAGTGTACTACAAGTGAGATGCCCCATAATAGTTAGGTAAAAATCTAATTATTATGGGGTATTTTTTATGACCAAATATACAAGCAATATTTTAAAAATCAGATTACTAATCACACAAATAGTATCTCTGCAGCCATTATGAGTGTTGATGAATATGTTGCTGGTATTCTTCACGAAACTGACGGGGAGTCTGTCCACGTTCATTGCGGAAATGGCTATAAAAACTAGTTAAATTTTTATAGCCTAATTCGGTACTGATTTCATCAATACCTTTACTTGATAGTGATAACATGCGTGCTGCCATTTCCATCCGTAAGGTCGTCTTCAAAGTTGAGAAAGATTGATTAAACAGTGCGTGACATAAACGTGAAAAATAGTTTTGCTGGTATCCAAAGTAAGTTGCAGCACTCACTAAAGTTACATCATTAATATGTTGTGTTAGGTACATGAAGATTGCACCGGCCTGTGCGTCCGGTCCTGCGTAACGAATAGGGCGTTGAGGAAAAGAAGAGTCAGTCTTAGAAATTTTTTGCCGATGTGCACGTAATAGTTCAGTATATAACAAGCCCAGTAGACTCTCATGCTGGAATGTTAAAAACTTATCTGTTGGATAATTCTCTAAAGTAGCAATTACATTCAAGTATCCATGCACAATTTTAGTTTCCAGATGGCGGAAAACTACGTATTGATTTCGTTGCGAATCAACATCGTTCATTAAATCATGAATCAGTGGATTATTGCCCACCAGTGTCATATTTAATGGATTCGGTATTTGCAGCCATTCATCAAAAATTCGAATTTCAGCTGGCTGATCAGTGGCCTTGAATAGCAATTGATCGACTTGTTGAATTAAGATCACATCAAAGGGCCGCAATGGAATTTCTGTTGTACCCAATGTTACTGCACAGCTTGCTATGCACTCAATCATTTGCATGTGAACTTTAAAGCAATAAGCTGCACTGCTTGTAATTGAAGGCAGTTTTCGACGCTCAGATACCATTCCATCAATCTTTATAGCACTTTTTATTGTATGATTTATTATCATTTGAGCTTTCCTCTTTTTCATAAAAGATATATTTACCCTAAGATTAAGATATATCTTCTACTGATATTGTGCAACATTTCACTATAAAATATAAGCATAACTTAATGTAGGAGTGATTATTATGAGCAAATTAATTAAAACTGATGTTGTTGTAGCTGGTGCTGGCGGAACTGGTTTAGCCGCCGCCCATGCTGCCGCTGAGCATGGGTTACAGGTCTTAGTTCTAGAAAAGCAGCCTCAAATTGGTGGGAATACTAAAATCTCGAGTGGCTTCTTCGCTATTGACTCCAAAGAACAGCGCGAACGCGGGATGGTCATGTCCAAAACTGAGGCTATTCGACAGTTGACTAGTTATAACCATAACATTTCCAATGGACCGCTAATTCATAAAATTGTTACTTCAGCAGCTGATACTTTAGCGTGGATTGAGAAAATGGGGATGCATATTAAATTAAATGCAACTGCTGATACAACACAATTTGCTCATCGTAACAGTGACTATCAGGGTGGTGTTTATCATATGTATCAAGATAAAACTGGTAGTTATGAACGTATTCAGCAAACTCTAGTTGACGAAGGTGTCAAATTCGAATTTAATGTCACTATGCAGGCTATTAAACAAGACAGCACTGGTCAAGTTATTGGGATTAAGGCAACCACTGTTAATGGCGAGGTCATTGATGTTGAGGCACAGGCAACAATTATCGCAACGGGTGGATTTGGTGGTGATAGTGACTTAGTTGCTAAAAACAATGCATACTCGTAATTTGCGGCAATTAGGAGTACCTAATAATGGCGAAGGACTTAAGGCAATCGTTGCTGCAGGTGGGGTCAACATTGATGGGACTGCCTTGATTCATGCCGCCCAATTAGCTAAATCCAAAGTTACTCAACAAACTTCAAAGAAACATTTAGCTGGCTTTTCCAACTCTGCGTTAACTCAATTATTATTAACGCCATTGTTTTGGGTAAGTTCTAAAGGTGAGCGCTTTACTAATGAGGATGTAGTTTACGACACTGTTGAGTGGGCCAATGCAGGATACTCTGTTGGTGGTAAGTACTATTTTGTGGTTGACCAAGCAACCCTTGATGATTTCACTAAAACCGGGGGTCAACTCGAAATCTCGCAAGCCGGTCCAGGGGCTGGGACTGAGCCCGGTGATTTCACCAAACTTGCCAATGAATCCGTTACCGCTGGGACAGCCTTTAAGGGTAATACTTTAGTTGAATTAGCTGCTGCTGCAAATATGGATTCAGCTACTTTAACTCAGGCAGTTGCTGCGTACAATCACAATGTGAAAAATCGTGTCGATACTGATTTTGCAAAATCTGGTCGCTCACTCGTCTATTCAGTAGAACAAGGACCTTTCTATGCTTTTTCTGCCCAAGTTGCTTACTTAGGTACGGTTGGTGGTGTTCGTGTTGATACCAATCTAAGTGTTCTAGATGACAAGTTCAAATCTATTCCTGGTCTCTATACGGGTGGCGCTAATGCTGGTGGTTATTATCAAGGTCACTGCTACCCTGCCTATGAAGGCTTGGCTTCTGGTTTTACTTGGACATCTGGACGAATTGCTGGTACAAGTGCTAGTGAATATATTAAAACTAAAAATAATAAATTAATTAAAAACTAGGTTAGGAAGGTTTTAACTCATGGAAAATGCTAAATCACACGGTTGGTTATTTAAACTATCAGTGCTTTCGCTTTCGATTTTATCAATGACCGCGCCATCAATAGCGGTTGCTATCCCATTAATGGAAAATACATTTACACAGCAGACTACCGCGCAAGTTGAAATGATTTCAACTCTGCCTAACTTAGGTGTGTTACTAATGATTATGTTTTCAACTATGATTGCCCAAAAATTTGGAATTAAACGGACTATCATGAGTGGTTTGGTAATGTACTTAATCGGCGGTTTAACTCCTGTTTTCGTTACCAATTACATGGTTATTGTAATTGGCCGCTTTATTATGGGTTTAGGAATTGGTCTCTTTAATCCCTTTGCCGTTAGCTTAATGTACCGTTTTTATAAAAAACAAGAACTAGCCGACATGTTGGGTTATCAAAATACATCACAAAATTTAGGAAATGCAGGCTTTGGTTTACTGTTAGGGATTCTCGTTCTTGCTGGCTGGAAGACTGCCTTTGCAGGTTACCTAATTGCAATGATTCCTTTACTAATGTTTGGATTTTTTGTTAAGATTCCGACTGATCACCAGACAAATGAGAAGACAAACGTACCGAAACAATCGACTAATGTCCATGTTTTTATGCTTGCATTATTAATGCTTGCCATTTTTGGAATGTTCATGATGATGACGATTAAGTTAGCGAGTTTTGTGACGGCACAGCACATTACTACTCCTGCAATTGCTTCAAGTATTTTGGCAGGAATGGGAGCTGCTTCGATGTTTGCTAGCATGCCATTTGGTAAGATTAGTAAATTTATCGGTAACTTTATTTTACCAATTGCTTTACTAGGAATTTCAATAGGTTTTATGATTGTTGCTACAGCTACTAGTGTTCTGGTCGTTACGATTGGTGTTATCATTTGCGGAGTTTTCTTTGGTTGGGTTTTTCCACAGGCTTTTTATCGCGTAGCACAAATCGCTCCAGCTAACTCTGCAAATTTATCAACTTCTATTATCTTAGTAGGAATTAACTTAGGTGCTTTCCTATCACCAACCTTAGTTAATGGTGTTGCTAACTTATTTGGCAATGATCAGCCTTACTTTGTCTTAATGCTGTGCAGTTGGGGATTCGCTATCTTAACCGTTATTATGGCTATTTATACCGTAGTTGACAAGAAAAGCCACAAGTTTAATCAGGAATAGGAGGAATTCTAAATGGTACTTAACTTAGTAGGTTTAGTGGGAACTAATGCTCCAACTTCATATAACCGGATGCTCTTAGAATATATGCAGCACCACTTCATTACCGATGCCACTATCACTGTGGCTGAAATAGACGAGATACCCTTATTTAACGAAACTGGACTAGCAGATGTTCCAAGCAGTGTCTATACTTTGAGTGATCAGCTCACTGCTGCGGATGGAATCATTATTGCTACACCCGAATATGATCATGCAATTACAGCTGCACTTAAAAGCACAATTGAATGGTTATCAGCAGCCACACATCCGTTCACTACTCAGCCAGTAATGGTTGTTGGGGCTTCTTTAGGTTTCCAGGGGACAGCACGCGCGCAAGATAACCTCCGTCAAATTCTAAATTCTCCTGGTGTTAATGCCTTTGTTATCCCGGGTTATGAATTCTTATTGAGCAATGCTAAACAGCAATTTGATGATCAGTCCCAATTGACAAATGCCAAAACCATCTCTTTTCTAGAAGAGTGCTTCACGCATTATTTACACTTTGTTGCTGATAACCGCGAAAATTTAAAACTTGTTCGTGAAGTTTAACAGTAAAATATAACCGCAAATTACCATAAATAGTGCTTAGTTCAGAGAACTACATGGAAATTTTTTCTTTCATTGATTTATTCAGTTTCTTGCAGGTATCTGTGATATTTTAAGTCATTGTTTGTTGTTAATAAAAAAAGACCTTCTTAAATTATCAGAATTAAGTCTCATAATTTAGGAAGATCTTTTTGTTCGATTAAATATAAATTACTTTTTTGTGAATTCTACTTCGCCTAATGCATGTTGAGCAGCTAAGTTGAGTAAACTCCATTGACGATCAAAACCTGGTTGGAAGAAGAAGTCAGCTTCAGCCAAATCTTCTACTTTTAGTTGTTGCGAAATAGCAAGGGCTAAAACATTTCCTTGAGCAGTTATATCATATGTTGATAAGACCGCACCACCGAGAAGACGATGGTTTTCGGGATCGAAGAAAAGTTTTACGTAAACTTTCGGATTTACTTTATTTTCTGGGACATAGCTTGGACGGAGAGTATCTTCATAGAAAGAACTAGCTATTTTAACACCTGCACGCTCAGCAGTGAAGCTATTTAAGCCACTCTGAGCAAAATGATAATCGAAAACACTTAAGGCTGATGAACCAACTATTCCTGCAAAGGGAACGGATGGAGTTTTCTCAAAAAGATGTTTCACTAAGTAACGAGCCTCACGACGAGCAACGGTGGCAAGCGCTACCGGAATTTTTTTATTTGCAGCGACTGAATATGCTAATGTGGCATCCCCAATGGCATATACATCGGGAAGATTTGTCCTGAGGTACTTATCATTTTTAATCCAACCACGAGCATCAAGATCAACAGTTCCTTTTAACCAAGCAGTATTTGGCTGAACGCCAGCAGCTTGAATGACTACATCGCTTGGGAAATTACCTTGGTCGCTTTTGACCGCTTGAACCTGATTGCCTTGACCGCTATATTCTGAAATTTTAACTCCAGTATGAACCTCAACACCCTTTTCTGCTAGGTGCTCACTGATGACATCTGTTAATTCAGAATCAAGATAAGTTCCTAAAGGGCGATCAATAACATCTAAAAGATTTACATGTTTCCCAGCTTTGACAGCAGCTTCAGCGGCTTCAATGCCAATGTAACCAGCACCAATAACGGTAATGTTCTTAACGATTGGATCTTCTAATTTGGCTTTTATTTTTGTTGCCCAATCATAACCACGCATCAAATAAACATTTTCTAGGTCTTTACCAGGTATTGGTAAAGATTTAGGATTCACACCTGAACTGAGAATCAGTTTGTCATATGATTCTTCAGTACTCTTGCCATTTTCTAAATCAGTAACAGAAACAGTTTTTTGATCGCTATTAATCTTAGTGACTTGGTGGTTGTTCAAAATGTGAACGTTTTTCTGTGGAAAACTTTCAGGCCTGAAATTGCGGACTGCCTCGACGTTGGTTACACTATTTTCCAAGTATAATTCCATGCCACAGGACATAAACGAAATAAAGTCTCCCGTTTCGAACAAAGTAATGTCAACATCGTCATAGCGGCTAAGCAGTTCAAGAATAGACTGATGTCCACCATGAGAGGCACCGACAATAATAATTTTTTTCTTCACACTAATTACCCCCAATTTCTGGGAACAATTTAACATGTTAATATTTTATTGTCAAATCAAAAAGCTTATTAAAAAAGAGCTGGTTCAAAGTTAAATTTTTAAACCAGTTCTCCTATATTTAGTAAGAATAAACGTGTTTCATAAGTCAAAATTCTCCGTCTAACTTCGAATTACTCATAGCAAAGTGCCTGCTATGTTCGTAATTTCGAGTTAGTACTCAAATTTTAGCGAATTAGACTACTTTTTTCAGTGTTCAAAGTATAGCTTACATTGATTAATCAAATGGATACTTCATTCCCCAAGCATTGCGGACACTGTCCAGAATGTGAGCAACATCGCGTGAAATTGCAAGTTGACCATCATCGTGACCATTATCAATATAGCGTTGCATATCACGAACTTCGTAACGTAAAGCTTGTGTATCATCACCAGCTGTCAAAGTTTCATTGGCTTGTTCGTGTGCATCCTCGGTATATGTGACTTCAGCACTTGTTGCACGAGGGTAATTGTTGATTTCAACGTAGCCCTTTGTTCCAGAAACAACCCCACGCTTTGGCTGTTTCGCACGCATGGATAATGCCATCACTGCGAGTTGTTCTTGATCATTTTTCAAAATAATACCAGATTGTTCATCAACGCCAGTTTCGAAGAATTTAACTGTTGTTAATGTTGTGTTTGGTTGACTTGCCAAGAAAGTTCTTGCAAATGCAGTTGCATAACCGCCAATATCTAATAAGGCGCCACCTGCAAGATCTTTGTTGAAGAAACGATTTTTTGGATCATAGTCTTTCAAGCTACCGAAATTAACTTGTACTAATTTGATATCACCTAATTTGCCAGCAGCAATAATTTCTTTTACCTGATCGAAGACAGGCATGTGATACAAGGTGAGTCCTTCTGTTAAAATCAAGCCCTTTTCTTTTGCTAAAGCCTCAACTTCATCAAATTGTTTGGCATTAACAGTGATTGCTTTTTCGCAAAATACGTGTTTGCCAGCTTCTAGAGCAGCTTTGATATATTGATAATGATATGTGTGCGGTGTGGCAATGTAGATCACATCAATGTCAGGGTTGTTAATCATCTCATCTGCATCAGTATATGTTTTTTTGATGTGTTTCTCTGATGCAAATTTTTCCAGCATCTCCTTGTTGACATCAGCAACGGCATAGACCTCACCGTTAACATCATTCAATGCGTCAGCCATTTCATGTGCGATCCAGCCGGTACCAATCATACCCCAATTATATTTTGTCATAATTAATCTTCCTTCCTAAATTCATATATTTTTCCAGTTTCATCAAAAGTTAAACCAAGTGTTACCAGATTCTCAAAGAAAGATGTGGCAACGACTCCATTTAGTTGTGCGAGAATAGCGTTAACTTGCGAGATATTATGCCAATCACTTGCGTAACAGTCTATTAAGAGGTTCCCTAAGGGTGTTCTTGCATAGCCTGCAATGTCTTTTGCCAGCCTAATACTGCCTTTTAGATTTAATTCTTCAAGTCGCTGCAACACGGCGGAACTTGTAATATCAACTATTTCAAGTGTGAGTGGTACTGCAGGATTGAGTAATTTTGTTACCCTTTGGTGGGGGGCCAAGATGATATATTCATCAGCTAATTCAGCATTGATTTTCTCAAATAAATGAATACCGCCATTGCTTTTTAGAGCATTAAGATCTGTGTCCAATGAATCGCATCCATCAAAAGCCAGATCAATATGCTTGATACCAACGTTGCTCGTAATTCTTATTCCAAGTGACTTGCAATAATTTCTTGTGAGCTCAGATGGAGTATAAATTGTTAGATTTAAATCAGGCTTTGCAGCCAGCGCAGAAGCAAGATGAGAAACATTACTTCCACCACCTAGGCTGATACTCATGTTTGGCTTGATAAGTGCAAGCGCTTCTTTGACTATCGGTGGCAACTTAATCACCTCTTTTTAAATTTTTTTCATAAAATAAATATTTATGAAATTAATTTACAAGAACATAGTATTACATGAAAATTTATTTGTCAACACTTTAAATTAGATGTTGACTTTTTTCTAAAAAGCGGTTACATTTTGACTGTAACTATTTTCACTAAATAAAAAAAAGGGAAAGAGGTTTTCAAAATGGATGTATTAAACATACTGAAAAAAGACATCATGATTATGGATTTAAAAGCAAAAACTAAGGAAGATGCATTGCATGAAATGGTTAACTCATTTTTTGCAAATGGTTTAGTTAATGATAAAAAGCTTTTTGAACAAGATATTTTCAAGCGCGAAGAGGAAGCAACGACGGGAATTGGTGATGGAATTGCAATGCCTCATGCTAGAAATAAGGCGGTAAACGCAGCTGCTGTTTTATTTGCGAAAAGCGAACAGGGAATTGATTACGATGCACTTGATGGAAAACCGGTTCATTTGTTCTTCATGATTGCTGCTCCAGCTAATGCTAATGATGTTCATTTGCAAGCTCTGGCGGGATTATCATCATTATTGTTGGATGCTAATCTGATTACAGATTTAAAGAAAGCAAAAACACCAACGGAAGTTCAGCAATTATTCAAAGCAGCTAGTGACAAAAAGGAATCAAATGAGATACAACAGCCTGAGATTCAAGATTTACCTTTAATTGTTGCTGTAACTGCTTGCCCAACTGGAATTGCGCACACATATATGGCAGAGTCAGCATTACTTGATGCTGGTAAAAAAATGAATGTTAGGATGAGAGTTGAGACAAATGGGTCAGAGGGAGTCAAGCATCGCTTAAGTACAGATGAGATTACTAATGCTGTAGGCGTAATTGTTGCGGCAGATAAAAAAGTTGAAGTGGAGCGCTTTGCTGGGAAGAAAGTTCTACAGACTGCTGTAATTGATGGTATTAAGAAACCTGATGAACTTATTCAGCGTGTGTTGGCTGGGAATCTTGCTACGTTTGAAGTTGCGGGTGGAAATAGCTCTTCAAGTGAAGATAATAAGCAAGGTGGAATTTGGCATCATGTTTATCAAGATTTAATGAGTGGAATTTCGAATATGCTGCCCTTTGTTGTTGGTGGTGGAATCTTAATGGCAATTTCATTTTTGTTAGAGCAATCATTAGGGAAGACTTCAACTGCTTTTATATTCTTGAACTCACTTGGAACAAATGCATTTAGTTTCTTAATTCCGATCTTAGCCGGATTTATTGCATTTTCAATTGGTGATCGTCCAGCCATGATGCCAGGTTTTGTCGGTGGCTATATGGCAACGCAAGCGAGTGCAAGTATTGTTAAGTCAAGTGGTAGTGCCGGATTTATTGGTGGGATTATTGCAGGATTCATCGCAGGCTATTTGATTTTGTTGTTGAAGAAGATATTTATTAAATTACCGAAATCATTAGACGGATTAAAACCAATGATTATCTTTCCTGTATTAGGATTATTTATCATTGGAACATTAATGTTCTTTGTAATTGATCCGATTTTCTCAGTAGTTAATCTGTTCTTAGTTCATTTTTTGACAACTATGGGAACCGCAAATGCAATCTTGCTTGGAGCAATTCTTGGTGGAATGCAGGCAGTTGACTTGGGCGGCCCAGTGAATAAAGCGGCATATACGACTGCAATTGGTGTATTAACAGCGACTGGTGATGGCAGTATGATGGCATCCGTAATGGTTGGGGGGATGATTCCACCTTTAGCAATCGCAATTGCAACAACAATTTGGAAAAATAAGTTTACGGAAGATGAACGTAAAGCTGGAATCAGTAACTATGTCTTAGGAATTTCATTTATTACCGAAGGAGCAATTCCATTTGCGATTGCTGATCCGTTACGAGTAATCGGTTCTTGTATCATCGGTTCTGTAATTGGTGGTGGACTGGCTCAATTATGGAAGGTTAGTGTACCAGCTCCTCATGGCGGCTTATGGGTTGTTTTATTGATGCACAATCCTTTGTATTTTGTATTAGCTTTAATAATCGGATCAGTTGTAGCCGGAACAATTTATGGTGTTTGGAAGCCAAAAAAGATAGCGCTCATCGAAGAATAAATGATATTATGTAATTGATTCTATTTTACACAGTTGTTTGGAGGACTGAGATTAATGAGTAGCGAAAATGTAGTTGATACAATATATAGTAACTTGCGTGCTATGACCCAGACCGACAAAAAAATTGCACAGGTTATTTTAAAAAATCCTGGAGATGCGGTAAATTATACAATTTCGGAACTTGCAGCTAAGGCAGTTGTCAGTGAAGCCTCTGTTTCAAGATTTTGTAAGAATTTGCAGTTGTCTGGTTTTCATCAATTGAAGATTAAATTAGCGAAAGTCTCCGATGATGAATCTAGTTACTACAAAGTTATTAATATTGATAATATTCAACAAGCAATCGCTAACATTAGTGATAATAAAAATGCTGAGATTACTAATACTTTG
This sequence comes from Liquorilactobacillus sp., assembly GCF_047719775.1. Lineage (NCBI taxonomy): Bacteria > Bacillati > Bacillota > Bacilli > Lactobacillales > Lactobacillaceae > Liquorilactobacillus > Liquorilactobacillus sp. The sequence goes on along the minus strand of NZ_JBDNTS010000024.1, from coordinate 4,057 downwards.
AATAGTGTAACCACGCCAACGATAAAAAAAATTATGGGATTAATTCAAAATGCACATATTTTACAGATTGCGGCAGAGGGTAATACGTTTCCTGTTGTTGCGGATGCAGCTTATCGCTTTAATCAGATTGGTATTTTATCAATTTGTTCGGAATCATGGCAGACTTCAATCGGGCAGACTCTTAATCTAACAGATAGGGATGTGCTAATGGTTATCTCCAATTCTGGTGAATCTAAATCATTATTAAAACAAATTGATGTGGCAAAGAAACGAGGAATGAAAATAATAGCAATTACTAACCGCAGTGATTCACCAATTGCCCTAGAAGCAGACTATCATTTGCATACGGCAGTTAGACAGAGGGTTTTGCAATCGGAGTATTATTTTTCGCGAGTTGCAGCAATGACCGTTGTGGAGACGATTTTTCTACTGTTGATCGCTGAGAATCGAGAACGACTAAGCAAGATTATGGATCATGAGACTATCATTTCAGATACGAAGGTCTAAAAATGAAGTGTCTATTGAATTAAACTATTAAAGGTATTTTTGTTTTGTTTCTTGAAAATATTAGTTAAAAAGTTATATTTTTTATAGATGTTTTAATTAATTTGTTTTTTAAGAAGATTGCGAAAGAAGATGGTTTAAACATATGAAGGTTAAGATTCTCTCGACAAGCGATGTACATGGTTATATTTTTCCAACTAATTTTAGCAGTAGAACAGACTATCATCCATTTGGTTATTTGAAGGCTGCACAGGTTATTAAGACAATCAAGGAGACAGCTGCTAGCGATGAGGTTGTCATATACATCGAAAATGGCGATTTCTTAGAGGGTTCTCCTATGACCGATTATACTTACCGCACAAGGAAAACAAAAAAATATAATCAGGACTTTTGTATGATGACTAATTTTCTGGATGCAGATGCAGGTGTTTTAGGGAACCACGAATTTGATTATGGAATATCGTACATTGAAGAAACCTGGAAAAATAAAAAGTATCCGATTTTAGGTGCAAATATTAGTGGAGAGATGGCGCAAAAAATTATTGATCAGCCATATCGAATAATTGAAAAGGCGGGTATCAAAATTGCGATTTTAGGATTGACCACGCAGTATGTACCACACTGGGAAAAGGCAGAAAATATTGATAGAATTACTTTTAGTTCTGCTCTTACAGCGGCAAAAAAATATGTTCCGATTTTAAAAAAGCAAGCAGATGTGGTAGTGGTTGCTTATCATGGTGGTTTTGAAAAAGACCTTGGTAGTGGCAGACTAACTGAAGAATTAACGGGTGAAAACGAGGGGTATGCACTGCTTTGCGAAGTACCAGGTATCGATGCCCTAGTAACTGGACACCAACACAGAAAAATAGCACAACTTGTTAATGGAGTTCCGACTACTCAACCTGGATACCGTGCCGAAAATGTAGGACAGATTTCAATAGAATTAGATGACAATAAAGCGATAATCGGCTCAAGCGCAGAACTTCTTAATACAAGTGACCAACCGGTAAATCAAGAACTAGAAGCAATTTTAATGGACTGGAGACACAGTATTGAAGATTGGCTGGATATACCAGTAGCAACTGTCAATGGGAACATGCATATTCATAATCATCTGAATGCGAGGCTGCATGGACACGCATATTTAGACTTAATCAATCATATCCAGATGGATGCTACTGGGACAGATGTTGCCGGTTCTGCACTATTTAATGATGAGGTCAAAGGTTATGATGCACAAATTACTGTCAGGGATATCTTGAACAACTATATCTATCCCAATACATTAGTAGTTGAACGAATTAGTGGTGCCGATTTGAGAGCAGCTCTGGAGCGGTGTGCCAGCTTTTTTGAACTTCATGCAGATGGTTCAATCAGTATGGCAAGTAGTTGTAATGTATCTAAAGTCCAGCTGTATAATTACGATTATTATTCAGGAATAGATTACACTTTTGATTTAATCAAACCACTGGGGCAGCGAGTTGTTAGAGTTATGTACCATAAGCAGGTGCTTAAAGACACTGATAAGATTGATGTCGCGATTAGTCAGTATCGAGCTGTTGGTGGTGGTGAATATCCGATGTTTAATATGGATAAGAGTATTCGTGTGTGTGATGATGATATGCCAAAGCTGATTGCTAAATACCTAAGGGAGCACAAAGAGTTTAAAGCAGTTCAACCTAATAATTTGAAAATAATCAAATAAAAACCTTTTTGTTTTGTACTAAAAGAACTCCTATAACATACTGACCCCCAAAAGTTAGATTTTATGTCTAACTTTTGGGGGTCAGTATGTTTCGATTAAGTCTTTTTTTATATTCAAGTCCTTGAAGGTAACAGATTATAGTAAATGGAAAACAACGGACAATAAGTTCTAAGCTCTCTGCTTATAGGTTCCATTTCCAGTGTTGATAACTAATTTTTCACCATTTTTGATAAAATCGGGAACAACGACAATAAGTCCTGTGTCCATTGTTGCAGGTTTTCCGCCACTAGCAGCCGTAGCACCCTTAATAGTTGGTTCGGTTTCAGTAACTGTCATTTCAACAGTTGTTGGTAAATCAATTCCGATTAATTCATTATTGCAAAAGTTTAGTTGAACTTGTAAGTCGGGAATTAAATACTTACTTTCTGCTTCAATTAGTTGAGCGGGTAGTTCATATTGTTCATATGTGTCTAGATCCATAAAGAAGATGATATCATCTTGCTTATATAAGAATTGAGCCTTCTTCTTATCAACGATTGCTAGGTCAACTTTTTCTGTAGGACGCATAGTAGTCTGAACAATTGAGCCGGAACGAATATCGTTCAGCTTCATCTGCATAACTGTATTACCCTTGCCAGGTTTGTGATGGTTAGTTTCGAGTACCTTGATGAGTTTACCATTTTTTTCAAAAATCATTCCAACTTTTAATTCAATTGCTTCAATCATTTGTGTAACCCCTTTTTATTTTTTGTATTATAAATCTATAAATTGCTAACTAAGCAAGGGGTGGTGCGAGTGATAGAGCGAAACCACGATGAGTCATTATTATTTCCACCAATTATTTTTTTATGTTCAACCTTCAGTATAACATAAAGAATGATGGAACATTGAAGAAATGGACAGTAAAATAGGAATATTGTAAATAAAGCAGCAAGTATTTTGTCTTTCGAGAACTTTACGGTACGATAGAGGATAGAAAATTGGTTTAAATACCCAGGAAGTCGAGAGTATAAAGATGAGAGAGAAAATTATTTATAGAAAAATGGAAGATGCTGATTATCAAGAAGTCTTGGAAATGGTTATAGAGACATGGGATTACCGTGAATGGATTGAAAAGCCTTTGGTCAAGCCTATGGCGGAATTCTTCTTATGCGATTTACTGGTCGGGGCAGATGATGTTTTTGTGGCAGTAATCAATAGTAAGGTTGCGGGCATAGTCGCCACAAGTCATGAACAATGGTCAAGACTGCAATATGTTTGGCAGAGACGACAATTAAAATCATTGTTACAGTTAGCTGGATTCGAAGATAAAAATTATATTTTTGCACAATATATGGAAACGATGAATATTGATGAGGAATTACTAGCGTTAAGTGGGAAGAAGTATGGCGGAGCACTTAATCTATTGATTGTTAAGGAGGGGTATCAAGGATTGGGCATTGGAGGAAAGCTGTACAAACATTTTTATGATTATCTTCAAAGATTGGGTGTAAACAACTTTTACTTGTTTACCGATAATTCATCTAATTTTAAATTTTATGATCACAAGGGTTTACAGCGAGTCAATCAAAAAAACTTTTTCTGGAAAGACGAAGATGGAACGCCGCATAAAAATCCTGAAATATATTATTTGTATGAAGGTAGTATTACTATATAGAAGGACTAGGTTAATATGTTCGTAATTTTGGTTAGTGCTCAAATTTTCTCAACTTGTGTCAGACTCTGATTAAACGTGTTCCACAAGTCAAAATTCTCCACCTAACTTCAAATTACTCGTAGCAAAGAACATGCTATGTTCGTAATTTTGGTTAGTGCTCAAATTTTCTCAACTTGTGTCACACTCTGATT
>NZ_JBDNTS010000023.1:0-24213 GCF_047719775.1 Liquorilactobacillus sp. | reverse complement strand
TACTAAATCAGAGTCTCTATTTAACTTGTACACTTTTTATTCTAGGCCCAGCCATCATTTCTGAAACAGATTTATTGTCTTCAATCATTAATAATTTCAAATTGTCCACCCATCCTTTTTTACATACTTCATACCCCGAAAAGTTAAAAATTGTTACTATCAAGTTATCCTATACTAAAAATGTTGCATTTGTTTGAAATTTCTTAAAAGAAATAAAAAAACCTAGATATTTTTACAACAAAAAAGGCTGTCGAATTTCTTTAATAATTCAACAACCCTCAATTCATATGGAGATGGCGGGGATCGAACCCGCGTCCAAGCATATCGTCACTTAAACATCTACGTTCATAGCCGTATCATTTAAATTTCATCATCAATCGCGCCATACGACAGGGCTAACATCAATGACTAATCTGATTAATCTCTTCTGTCAGCTTCAGATGGGAGCGTTCAGCGTTAGTCCACTTAATTTAGGACCTGTAACCGACACATGGACGATATCGGGCAGATCTACACTAGAGTGCGCTTAGGCAGCTAAAGCGTAAGAATTGTTATTATTTTTTGCAGTTATATTTAACTGAGCGTCTTTACGTCACGCAACTACGAAACGCAGTCCAAGCTCGACCTATACCTGTCGAATCCAAAACATCCCCATACTTAAAGAATAACACAGTATGCAAAATAACTAAAGTAAATTAGTAAACGACTACTGCTTCTTTTTGTGAAAGGCTATCATAGACACTCTTCATATTGGCACTTGGTGTATTAGCACACCCACCAGAACCGTTGGTCAGATATGCTGTACTTGACCAATCTGTTCTCCAGCTAGCATCATGGAAACCACATCCAGTGCTGGTAAACTGAGCCCAATAGTTAACTTTTACAGAATAATTTGCATTCCCAGATTCGCTACCTTCTAACGTAGCTGGAGACTGTTTATACATTATATACCAAACACCTGTTGGGGTATCTTCGTTTGTACTATGCTTTCCTGTTACAATATTAGTTGTATAAACTTCTTTACCATCTACATAAAACCAAGCTCTTTGATCTTGAATTGAGACTTCCGCATAGGTTGTTCCAATCCCATCATTTGTCAAATTATCATACCCAGTTCCATATGTCAGATAACCAACGCCATATATATCAGATGCCGCATCTACTTCACCTGAATTATTGATAAAAGCAGCACTGATTGTTTCATACGAATCACTGCTTTTTAGTGCCCAGCCGTAAGTTCCGCCAGGGACATCTACAGTATTTCCTGCGTGAGTTTTAAAAGATATTCCCTTTTGCAGTGTTGCTTGTTTATTGTTAATATTCTTAACTTCATTTAATATTCCATCTTGTGCAATTTGATATTTACCACCGATATAAGTCGCTTGATTAATTATATCTTTACCCGCTAGAGTATAACTTGTTTGTTGCACCTTGTACACAACTGTCCGCTTAGCTAATGCTACTAACTTAGTCCTTTGCTTTTTTACTTGGCTACTTGAACTTGTTACCGGCTGGATAATGGACTTCTTTATATCCGTAGTAGGTTGATTTTTTTGTTTATCATATGCTGCTAAAATCTTAGCAACATCATATTGATTTCCTCTTTTGGAAGCAGTATATGTTATCTTACCGTACTGTAAAACTGCATGCGCATCAACTGCTGCAGTGAGCTTGCTGTTTTTATCATTTAACAGCTGCTTCAGTTTTTGTTTAATAACATTGTTTCTATAGCTGCTCACATTTGATGGTGTTATTTGATAACTTACTTTCTCCGTTTTCGGGAAAAAAGACCATTGTTTCTTAAGAATTTGTTTGATCTTGCTTAAATCTTTCTGGGTAAATCCAGAACTTGTTTTTTTACCTTTTAGAAACAATTTTCCATTCAAATAAACATTATTGTCTATTTTTTCAGACTTTAAATGGGCAAGTGCACTCTTCTCATTTAAACCGCCAACCGAAATACCATTTATTTGTACATTCTTATTAAAGTGCGTTGAACGGTAATACGTATAACCGCCAATGATTGCTGCAATCAAAAAGACTGCAACTCCTCCAACGGTCAACGCTGCTTTATGCTTAATTTTAACCACCTCATAATAATTAATTTAGTTTATAGGATAACACAAAAGAGCTACAGATATAACTCTTTTGTCTATTGAGATTAATTACTTACGTATTACTAAAACTGAACATGGTGAATTCTGTGCCAAATAACTGGCTTGAGAACCAATAAAGATTTTCTTACGGCTACTTACATGCTTTGTTTTTGAACCACAAATCAATACATCGGGTTTAAAAGTTGGTATTATGTCCGCAATAATCGTAGGAGCAGGTTTTCCTTCTGCTACAAAGCCTTCAATAGCTGCAACTCCATGTTCTTTTGCTATTTTGACGTAAACATTAACATCAGCAAGTAAAGTATCGCTGATTTCATTTCGCCTTTCTGGACTGAGTGCCTCAAAAACATTTAAATCCTCTAATTCAAGTATTGAGACGATTCCCAACTTTGCATGATTCCTAAATGCAAGTGTGACTGCAAATTGAAATGCGTTGATTGAAGAACTTGAATCATCTTGATCAATCGCCACCAAAATTCTTGCGAATGGCTTATCCTTCATTTCAAATTGTAGAGATTTTTCATCGACTGCCATACTACCGCTTCCTTCCAATCTACCATTTTTGTGAATCCCATAATCGTCCATCTAATTCATTTTCTGCCTGTTCAATTCTTTTTCCTTGTTCCTCACAAAGAACAGCTAAATACTCAAAAAAAGCTCGTCTCTTATAATTTTTTTCTTTTTTTGCTAACTCAGTTGCTTCAGCTGTCAACCATGCACTAGTATTCATTATCGTCAACTTCTTTCATCAAATCAACTTCTGCTTTCAATTCAGTTAGCATCTCCTTGTGTTCAACAAAATTAGCAAGTATTAGTTGTATTTCAGAATTATTTTCACCTACTGCTATTTCTTCTAAAGATCTAATTACCCAAGCTTGCTTCTCTTCAAAATTTGCTGGTTGATTTAATTCAAGATACTGCAAGTAGTCAACTACCAATCTTTTTTTGGCTGTCTCAGTTTGATACGCAAATTTTTCAATCACAAAATAAGGAATTAATTTCAATCCTAATCTATTTGCCAACGATCCTAAGGGACTAAGCAAACTTGAGAGCGAGTAACCTTCACTGCCGCCTAGCCGATATGCTTCTTCAGATTGACCAATGTTCACGACGATTCCGAGCTCCTTACCCTTCAACCAGGTTGCATCATTTTGCCGTAATGTCACTCGCAGCCATTCAAACAATATTCCGGGTGCACTATACCACAGCAATGGAAACTGTAGAATAATTCGCTGATTTTTATGCAACAATTCTCTATTTCTAGCAGTCTCATCCAAAGTTGCTACATTCAACTCCAACCATGTGATATTTTGCTGTGCTGCTATCACTGCCTTTAAAAACTGCTGCGTACTAGAATCCTTAATCTCTGGATGTGCAACAATCACCAATGTTTTCAAGTCAGCTTACCTCCATTACATCTTGTCCATTGTCTTGTTCAACAGCTCATCAACAAATAAATTTCCTTTATTATTCAGATGTCCCTTAGTCCAATTGAAAGAAATCTTAGAAAACTTATTAAGTTGAATTGCTATTTTTTGCCAGAGTTCCTGATTAGCGACTTGGGTACCACTCGAAGTTTTCCAACCACGCTTCTCCCAATTGGTCAACCAATCTTTGTTGATTGCATCAAGAACATACCTTGAATCAAGAATCGCTAATATTTGGTTATTATTTAACTTTTTCTTCTCTAGCTCTTCTAATGCCTTCAACAGTGCCATAATTTCCATTCGATTATTTGTAGCACCATATTCACCAGCTGACTGAGAATATTTCTCATCATTATTAATGAATAAGAATGCCCATGCTGCTTTATCGTCTGCTCTTACATGCTGACCCTTCTTATTACCATTATTACGTGAGCCACCATCAGTCCATAAAATTATTTCTGCCTTATTCTCCAGACTCGCACCATTCTCTACTTGACTCGCTTTTTTTTGAGCAGGCTTTGGACCACCTGCTAACCAGCCTTTTGCTTCTTCCAAATCATTGAAGCCTTTGAATCTTGCTTGCTGATACCCCTTAACCTGAACCTGACATTCAGACCAAGTTCTATATATTCCAGGTTTTCTACCCCGAGACACTACATAATACTTAAACGCGATTTTACATCATCCTCACTTTGTAGCCAATTATAATACATTTTCCCTGTTTAAACTAATTCATGCGATTTTTATATCTTCATAGAAAGAGATAAATGGAAAAGAACATGGAGATTGAACCGAGCATCACAAAAATATGCCAGTAAACATGAACGTACTTCACACCTTTAATGCTATAAATAGCCGCTCCAAAAGTAAACATTAACCCGCCGATTACCAAAAGAATAAAACCAACTTTTCCAAGTGAGATGAACAAGCTTTTGGCCCCTAACAAACATAGCCAGCCCATCAATACATAGGTCAGAGTTTCAATCCATTGAAACTTGTTATTATGCACAAACAAATGGAATAAGATTCCAAGTATTGATAATATCCAAATAACACTCAACATCCACGCCCCTTGGGTACCCTTAATTGCCAATAAACAATACGGTGTATATGTTCCAGCAATTAGTATAAAGATACTGCAATGATCCATCGCTTGAAAGACAGTTCTCGCCTTTGTAAAATACAGCGAATGAAACAGTGTTGAAGCTGTATATAAAGTCATTAGCGCGATACCATATACTAAAAATGAAGTTAAAACTATTTCACTATGCTCCGTAACACCTTTGATTATTAACAAAACAAAGGCTGCTATGCTAAGTGTAATTCCTATTCCATGAGTGATACTACTCCAAATTTCGTTTAATAATCTTTCCTTTGTATTCATCTTTGTCGCTCCTTACATCAAGTAGTTGCATAGTTAATATAACATAGATTTGCAGTCTAGGTAACATAAAAATTGAATTTTAATTTTAGATTTAGTCGATTACATGTGCTATACTTGAAATATCTGATAGGTGAAAGAGGTTTTTCAATGCATAATGAATTCGAAAAATGGCTGACTGCTTTTAGCAAGAAAAGATTACCGCTCTGGAATGAGTTCCCAGACTTTGACTTATATATGGACCAGCTTGCAAATTTAGGAAATCGCTATCTAGAAGATTTCATTGATACAAAAATAACCGCTTCTATGATTAATAGTTATGTCAAAAAGGAGTTAATGGAACGACCAAATAAAAAAAAGTATACAACTACAAATGTTGCTGAACTGGTTGTAATCAGTCTGTTAAAATCAATTTATCCACTCGAAACTATCCGAAGTGGCATAAAACAGTCTACTAAGGATGCTCCAATTGCAGACTCATATGATTATTTTGCAAACCTTTTCAATCGCACTCAATCTAGTTTTAGTCTCGAAAATTCCCCTCAAGTTGATTCATTTAATGAAAATATGATTCAATTAACTGAACAATTTGCAATTCATGCAGTTATCTATAAAATGATTGGTGAAAAACTTGTAAATTTACAAAGAACATCAAAAATTAAGTAAGCTTTTTCATAATCGTTGTTGCGTATTTTAAGTGTAACTTAATCTGGTTGATCATTACTATGTATTTAAACAAATATTTATAAATTTTTGAATTCCAATAATTTAGTAATAAAAAAACAACCTTCAAAGGTTGTTCTTTTATTACTAAATTATTTAACTTCTGGTGTACCAAACCAAGCAATACGTTCTTTAACAATATCTGTAATTGCTTGTGCACCAGGTGCAAGAAGTTTACGTGGATCGTAACCCTTACCTTGTTCGTCTTTGCCAGCTTCGATATATTTACGCGTTGCTGCAGCAAATGCTAACTGACATTCTGTATTAACATTAACCTTTGAAACACCTAATGCAATAGCCTTTTGGATTTGTTCCTTAGGAATTCCTGAACCACCATGTAATACAAGTGGTGTAGAAATTTCAGCTGCAAGTTCCTTCAAACGATCAAAGTGAAGTCCTGTCCAGTTTGCTGGGTATTTACCATGAATATTACCAATTCCACATGCTAAGTAGTCAACGCCTGTAGCAGCAATCTGCTTAGCTTCATCAACATCAGCTAATTCACCTTCACCGATGATGCCATCTTCTTCACCACCGATTGAACCAACTTCAGCTTCAACTGTGATATTTTTAGCATGTGCTAAAGCAACGATTTCCTTAGTTTTTTCCAAATTTTCTTCAAATGGAAGATCATGACCATCGAACATAACGGATGTATAACCGACTTCGATACATTCTTTAGCAGCTTCATAGTTACCGTGATCAAGATGCATTATAACAGGAACAGTAATTCCCATTGACTTAACAGTTTGTTGTACCAAGTTAAGACATAATTCATAACCACCCATGTACTTTGCAGCACCCATTGATGTTTGAATTAAGATTGGTGTGTTTGTTTCTTGCGCAGCAGCAAGAATTGCACGTGTCCATTCCAAGTTGTTTGTGTTAAATGCTCCGACTGCATAGTGACCTGAGCGAGCAGCGTCAAAGATTCCATTACCGTTTACGATTGACATAAAACAGCCTCCTAAATTATATTACTCTTTTGAGTACGTCTATATTCTAACACATTTTCATAACAATTCTAATTAATATTTGAAAGTTTTCACAAAAGACAGCTCTTTGCAAACTATTCTTTCATTAATTATAACTATCTCAATGATTTTTTCTTATCTTGTGCGTATCTACAAGCGGACAACCTACGTCTTCACAATCATGGCATCCGCTACTTCCTTTTTTCAAAAAACGTGAATATATCACATAAAAGAATGCTGAAAAAATTAATAATGCCAAAACAATCGTTGCAATCATACTATTGTGCTCCCTTTCATTTCATCCTGGATTTCAAATATTTGCTCTTCTTTGTCTTTTTTAATAACTAAACAGTATACAAAAATTGCAATAACAGCTAAAACTGCTGTGACAGCCTGCCAACTAATATTATTATTGACCAACTGATATGATTGGAAAATCAATAAAGCTGCTAAGTATGCAACTGCAGTCTGATATCCCACAGCTTTCAGTGTCCATTTCACATCACCATACTCCTTATACATTGTACCAATTGCTGCAAAACATGGGGCACAAAGTAGATTAAATGTTAAAAACGAGTATCCTGCCATTGCTGAATAGGTACCTCTTAATGATTCCGTAAAAGCGGTCGCTGTCCCACTGCCAAATGCTATTCTAAGTGTGCCAACACAATTTTCTTTTGCAATTAATCCTGCCAAAACCGCAACAGTCGCACGCCAATCTCCAAAACCTAATGGAGCAAATAATGGTGATAAGATTGTCCCAAAAGTTTTTAACATGCTCTCTGACTGGGAAACGGCCTGTAATTTAAAGTTAAAATTCGAAAGAAACCATATCAAGACACATGAAGCAAAAATAATTGTTCCTGCTTTTTTGATAAACCCATTTGCCCTATTAATTACCTGATTTAGAACATTAGCAGCCCTAGGAAAGTGATAAGCTGGTAATTCCATCACAAATGGCAGCGGCGGTCCAGAGAATAACTTAGTCTTTTTCAAAAAGATCCCTGAACCAATAACCGCGAGCATCCCCATAAAATATGCAGAAGGTGCAATCCAACTTTCATTTGGGAAAAAGGTTCCTGAAATAAGCGCAATCACGGTCAATTTAGCTGAGCAAGGCATAAAGGTCGTAAGCATAATTGTCATTTTACGGTCTTTCTCATTTTCAATCGTTCGCGTTGCCATTATTCCTGGAACACCACATCCCGTAGAGATTAACATTGGAATAAATGATTTCCCAGATAAATTGAATTTATGAAAAATTCGATCCATCACAAATGCAATTCTTGCCATATACCCGCAATCTTCTAAAATACCCAGACACAAAAACAACATCATTATCTGCGGAACAAAGCCCAGAATTGAACCCATACCATTGATTATTCCATCTATGATGAGTCCTTGCATCCAACCTGCCACCTGCAAACTCTTTAAAATAGATGTTGTATAATTAGGAATCCATTGACCAAAGAGTACATCATTGACCCAATCCGACCCCATAGTGCCAATTGTCTGAATAGATAAATAATAAATTAACCACATTACCATTACAAAGATGGGTAAGGCCAAGAACCGGTTGGTTAAAACTATATCCAATTTATCACTCAGACTTGCTTTGAAATCATCTGTAGAAATTACTGACATTTCAATTATTTTTGAAATAAAATCATAGCGAGCATTTACAATGATACTATCGCTGTTTTCGCCAAATATTTCTTCAGCTGTTGCTATTACTGCTGCAATTTCATTTTTCTTTTTTTCACTAAGCTGAAGTTCATCACTGATTTGATCATCACACTCAAATAATTTGATTGCATACCAGCGCAAACTGTCTGCTGCAACAACTCCTTTAATCGTATCTTGAATCATGCTCAAGGCACTCTCAAGCCTTTCATCATATTCCGGATATGTATACTCCACTTGATTACTTACAATTTCTTTTTCTAATTTCTGAATATTTTTCTTTTTTAGTGCACTTATCCACACTACTTTCAGTGATAACAAATAAGAAAGCTTGTTGATGTTTATCTTCTTGCCTGACTTTTCAGCAACATCCATCATATTCATTGCCAGTACTAATGGTGCTCCCGTCTCCATTAACTGCAATGTTAAATATAGATTTCTTTCAAGATTAGTCGAATCAACTACATCAACAACTAAATCTGGCTGTTGGCTTATTATAAAATTTCGCGTGACCCTTTCTTCAATACTATATGGTGACAAGGAGTATGTGCCTGGTAAATCTTGAATGATAATACTGTTATTCGTTTTTAATTTACCTGCTTTTTTCTCCACTGTCACACCAGGCCAATTACCAATCGTCTGGCTTGAACCTGTAAGCAAATTAAAAAGGGTAGTTTTTCCACTGTTGGGATTTCCTACTAAGGCAATACTTTTCATTCCTCAACACTCCTAACAACCACATAATCAGCCTCTTCTTTACGCAAGCTCAACTTATACCCCCGCAGTTCTATCTCTATTGGATCACCCAATGGAGCGATTTGGCATACTTTAATCAAGGTATGGCCCGTTAAACCCATATCAAGTAATCTTTTTCTTAAAGGCCGAGAACCATTAATCTTAATAGCAATCCCTTGATCCCCAACATTCAAATGAGACAACCTTTTCAAAGCATCATCTCTTTGCTCATCAGCACTGATTACAAGTAAATTGCTCGCAATTGAAGCATTTATTGCTAATCTTTGTCCTTTTATAACAATTACTTTACCTGTATCACTAGTTCCACTCAACAAAGTAATTGTTGCATTATTCACAATTCCAATTTCATTGAGCCGCCTTACCAATTTTTTGTTACCTAGTATTTCTGCAATAACATAGTTGCCTTTTTTATTAATTTCAGCTAGTGCCTTCACCGATTACTTCACCTCTAAATGAGAACTATTTTCATTTATGTAAAAATAGCACAAATTTTTTCCTAGTACAATCTTTTTTTGCAAAAAAAAAGACTACCAAAACTATATGTCTTGTGTAGTCTCTATGAAATCTTCAGTAAGACCCAAAGAAATAGGCTTTGCCAGATAAAAAATTATTCGTTTTGCCCAACCAATTAATTACTTCTTTGTGGCTTCTGTAGGCCCAAGTTCAACAATTCTTCCAGTATTTGTATATACAATCCATTCTGAAACATTGGTCACATAATCACCCATTCTCTCAAAATGAGTAGCAATAACCATATATTCTGAACCAACGCTAACAAAATCAGAATCAGTCTGCATTGCATTAAGCGCTTTTTCTCTAACTTGTCTCAAATAATTATCATTTACTTCGTCATCATCAGCAAGACTCCGAGCTTTTTCCTCATCACTGTGAACATAAGCATCAATTACATCCAACAACATCTTATGCACATGTTTGCTCATCTCTACTAAAAGGCCTTCAATCTCCTGGTTCCGATTATTTACATCAATTCGGTCAGTGGAATGAACAACGCTTACTGCATGGTCACCAATTCTTTCTAAATCTGAACTTGCTTTCAATATCGTAATCAACACTCTTAAATCACTAGCAACCGGCTGCTGTAACGCAATAACTTGAGCTGTCTTTCTTTCAAGGTAGATTTCACTCTCATTTATTGCAAGATCATTTTCCAAAATTTCTTTGGCAAGTTTTTCATCATGATTTTCAAAAACCTTTGTTGCATTTTCAAGTGACTTTGCGACATCAAAACCCATCTTAGCAAAATCTTGATGGAGATTTTCAATTTGTTTCTCTAAAATTTTCCTCATCTTAATTCCCCCTTTGCCTATCCAAACCGTCCGCTAATGTAATCATCCGTTTCTTGTCTCTTTGGGTTAAGAAATACGCCCTTCGTCTTTCCTTCTTCAATTAATTCTCCATTTAAAAAGAAAGCGGTTCTGTCAGAAATTCTTGAAGCCTGTTGTAAATTATGTGTCACTATAATAATAGTATAATTATCTCTAATTGTTAAAAGCATGTCTTCAATTAAGCCACTTGATACCGGATCAAGCGCCGAAGTTGGTTCGTCCAGCAAAATAACATCTGGTTGAACGGCCAGCACTCTGGCGATACAAACACGCTGCTGCTGCCCACCTGAAAGTGAAAGTGCACTTTTATGCAGTTCATCTTTAACTTCATCCCAAACAGCTGCTTGCTTTAAACTTTGTTCAACACGTTCATCCAGTAATTGTTTGTCTTTAATACCAGCAATTCGCAATCCATAGGTGACATTTTCATAAATCGAGAAAGGAAAGGGGTTAGGTTGCTGAAAAACCATGCCCACCCTTTTTCGAAGATCAACCGTATCCATCTTAGGACTATAAATATCTTGCCCATTAATCATGATACTCCCTGTCATAGTAACAGAAGAAATCAAATCATTCATTCGATTAAGTGTCCTCAAGTAGGTTGATTTACCACAACCAGAAGGCCCAATCAATGCATTGATTCCCTTGGCTGGAAAAGATAAATTAATCCCCTTTAAAGCTTCTTTTTTCCCATAGTACAGGTGTATATCCTTTGTAGTAATAAATTCTTCCATATTAGTGCCTCCTAGCCAAAGTTCCCAGAAATATAGTCATTTGTTGCAGTGACTTTTGGTGTTGTAAAAATATGCTTTGTTTTATCGTATTCAAGAATATGCCCTAAATGGAAAAAGGCAGTATAATCACTAATCCGCGAAGCCTGTTGCATATTATGAGTCACAATAATGATTGTATAACGTTTCTTTAACTCTACTAGGGTCTCTTCTATTTTACTTGTTGAGATAGGATCAAGTGCACTTGCTGGCTCATCCAGCAATAAAATATCAGGTTTCATTGCTATTGTTCGAGCAATGCAAAGGCGCTGCTGTTGCCCACCTGATAACGACCATGCACTCTTTTTTAAGTCATCTTTTACTTCATCCCAAAGTGCAGCATCCTTTAAGCTACTTTCAACAACTTCTTCTAATTTTTTCTTATTTTTTAAACCCTGTTCTTTCAATGCAAAAGTAATGTTTTCACGAATAGATTTTGAAAATGGATTAGGTCTTTGAAAGACCATTCCAATATGTTTTCTCATCTCATAAACATTAATTTTCTTTGAATTAACATTCAAACCACGATATTGAATCTCTCCTTCTACCCGGGCAACATTATCGTTCATTCGATTTAACGAGCGCAAATAAGTTGATTTGCCAGAACCAGAAGCACCAATTAAAGAAGTAATCTTGTATCTTTCAAATTCTAAGTCACCATCAAAAAGTGCATGCTTATCACCATAAAAAACTTGTAGATTCTTTGTAGCAATCGCAAGCTCGTGTTCATTAGAATCAAATTTTAAAATATTTTTTTCATTAAAATCATATTTATTAATACCCATTAACAAATCCTCCTACTTGGTTGCCGTCAATTTGCGATACAACTGATTACCAATTACGCGAGCAGAGAAATTAAAAATCAAAACCGCAATTATTAAAACAGCAGATGAACCAGCTGAGACTGCTGCTGCATCAGGCATAACACCTTCAGAATTAATTTTCCAAATGTGGACTGCTAAGGTTTCAGCTGGTCTCATTAAATTGAGCGGACTAGTTGCATTGAATGGGTTCCAATTGCCAAAGTCAATATTTGTTGCGCTTTGCCCCGCGGTATATATTAAGGCGGCTGCCTCACCAAAGACACGGCCCGCACCTAACACAACACCCGTTATGATTCCAGGAAGTGCCTCCGGTAAAATCACTTTAATAACTGTCCTCCACTTAGATAATCCCAAAGACAATCCGGCTTCTCTTTGAAGATCTGGAACTGCTCTAAGTGATTCTTCAATATTTCTAGTTAGTAACGGCAAGTTAAAAAATGTAAGAGCAATTGCACCAGATAAAATTGAAAATCCCATGTCTAGCTGAACAACAAATAATAAGAACCCGAATAGTCCAACAACAACAGAGGGTAATGAACTCAAAACTTCAATCGCCATTCGTACAGTAGCAGTAAAAATATTTTTGGGAGCATATTCTGACAGAAATATTCCCGCGCCTAATGAGATTGGAAAAGAAATTATTAAAGTCAATAGTAATAAGTAAATGGAATTGAACAACTGTACCCCAATCCCGCCACCACTTGTGAAGGCTTGTGATGGAGCAGTCAAAAAATGCCATGAAATATGTGGAACGCCCGAGATCAAAATATCACCCAACAAGAAAGCTAGGATTAAGACAACTAGAACAGCAATAACACGAATAACTGCAATAGCTACATTATTTTGGAATTTTGTTTTCATATTACATTCTCCCCTTGCGTCCAATGAATCTTACAATGATATTGAAGATTAATGACATTAATAATAGCATTAAAGCAAGTGACCAAAGGGCATTATTTCCCACAGTTCCCATAACAGTGTTCCCAATTCCCATTGTAAGTACACTTGTCAAAGTTGAGGCTGGTGCCAGCAGACCCTTTGGCATTACAGCAGCGTTACCGATAACCATTTGAACAGCAAGTGCCTCACCAAATGCACGAGCCATCCCAAAGATAATCGCTGTCAAAATACCAGATGTTGATGATCTTAAAAGAACTTTATAGATTGTTTGCCATTTTGTAGCACCTAACGCTAATGAAGCTTCCTTATAATATTTTGGAACTGCCCTCAAACTATCCACAGTCATTGATGTTACTGTTGGCAGAACCATTACAAAAAGAACAAAAGCTCCGGATAATATTCCGTATCCTGAACCGCCAAAATGAGTTCTAACAAATGGTACAACTACAGACAATCCGATAAATCCATAAACAACTGACGGAATTCCCACCAGTAGTTCAATAACACTTTGAAGCAGTTTTTCACCACGCCTAGATGCTACCTCTGTCATATACAGTGCTGTTCCAATTGCAAATGGAGCTGCAAAAATCACAGCAATAATTGTTACTCCGAAAGAACCAGTAATCATCGGTAAAGCTCCTAAAAGTGGATTGCCTGCTTTATCCGTTGCAGAAGGATTCCAATTTGTTCCAAAAAGAAAATCCCAGATACTTGCTTTATTAACTACAAATGTTGCTAATCCCTTTGTTGCAACAAAGACAAAAATTGATAATACAACAATTACTATTAGTGATATACAAGAATATGAAAGCACTTTACCAACTATATCCTGTCTCGTTTCTCTTGATGTACTTTGAATCTTATCCTTGATAGGATCCATTAAAATCACCTCTCCACCAAAATTTGGGAGTGAACTAAATGAATTTTCACTTAGCTCACCCCCATTAATCATCCATTGTTTAACAATTATATTTTAAATCATTATACAGTCGGAGATTACGGTATTGCAATTTATTATTTAATATCAGTTACTTTGTTATCTGCATTCTTTTGAACCTTCATCTTACCAATTGAAACGTAACCAAGTTCTTTAACCAAACTATTTTGAACTTTGTCAGACTTCATGTAGCTAAGAAATGCCTTTGTTGCAGCATTTGGTGTTCCTTTAGTATACATGTGCTCGTATGACCAAATTTTCCATTTGTTTGTTGTTACATTTGCATCAGTTGGCTTTACACCATCAAGTGATACTTCTTGAATACTAGAAGTAATGTATGAGAAAGCTAAGTAACTAATGGCACCTGGTGTCTCAGCAACCATCTTTTGAACAGTCCCATTTGAATCTTGTTCTTGGGACTTAGCAGCTGTTTCACCGTTCATAACATTCGTTTCAAAAGTAGCACGAGTTCCACTACCTTCCGCACGATTAATCAAAACTATATCCTGATCTTTACCGCCAACTTCTTTCCAGTTAGTAATTTTACCAGTAAAGATGTTGCGTAATTGCTTCATTGTTAAGTTTTTAACACCTACGTCCTTATTAACAACAGGTGCCATCCCCACAACGGCAACCTTGTTATCATTAAGCTTGCTTGCTGTTATACCATCACTTTGTTGCGCAAAGATATCAGAGTTTCCAATTGTTACCGCGCCAGATTGAACTTGGCTTAAACCAGTTCCTGAACCGCCACCTTGAACAGTAATGCTTACTTTAGAATTATCTGTTTGAAAATTCTCTGCAGCTTTTTCTACTAATGGTTGTAAGGCCGTTGACCCAACGATTGTAATCTTACCAGATACTGCCTTACTTGAGGCAGATGAAGATGACGAACTTGAATTAGACTTCCCGCATCCAACAAGAATAGCTGAAGCAGCAATAATAACTGTAGCAATTTTGGTGAGCTTTTTCATTTTTTTCTTCTTCCTTTCGTTGTTACAAGTATCATTCTATTATATGAATGTAAAGATAGAAGTCACTTTATTGTAACGTTTGTGTAAAGGAATTTTTTGTGAAATTCTCCCATCAACTCTTCACATATTTAAAATCAATCAATTCAAAAATTAAGAAATATGATTTTCAACTAGTATCTGCTTAATAGTTTTGCCTATCTTTTCCGTTTTTGTCCACTCTTCAAAATGATCAAATTTTTCTTCAGGCATCTCGAAGTTCTGATTTATGTAATTTTCATATTCAATAACACTAGTTGAGCGTGGAATATTGAGCTGCAAAATTCTGACTTCCTTGATTAATCCTCTTTGTACCGCTAATTCCGCCCTGCCATTTTGAACCATATTTGATATTTCAAAGTACTTTGTACCATCATTTCTTGTGATTTCCTCAATCAATGTTAAAATTTCATGACTCTTCATTTGTATCCTCATCCTTTCACAAATAGTATAGATAGTCAGCTAATATTAAGTCAACCAATCTTTTTAGTTAACCATTTAATAATTTGAATAATTATAAGACAGCCAAAAGGGTGTTGTCATAGTAACTTACTCAATATAATCAAAGAAAGGGCTAAGCCAAAATATTCTTTTGGCTTAGCCCCCTCTGGCATAAGAGAGAAAGAGAATTGATTAGAAGGTAAAATAGTAATTACCTTACATCTATTATGATACCGATTTCAGTAAGCGTTGTCAATATCTTTTTTATTTTTATTATTTTTATTTTGTCATATACTATGAATTATAGTTTTACTTTTATACACTGGGAGGAACAATAATTTGGTAAATCCAAAACAATTCAAACTTAGTTTCTTTTTAGGAGCAATTCTGTGCATTCTTAAAGTTATTGTTTCACTGTTAGGAAACTACAGTGCTACTCTTAAAATCTTTAGTATTGGAATTATGCTAATTCAAACTAAGTATTGGTTTGTACCACTTCTGCTAATAATTCTTTTCTATCTCTTTGTCTCGCTTCTCTTTTATTTGCTTTTTAGATTGATTAACCTCGGTGTCCGTTTCTTTCTCAATTAACATATATCAAAAAATAACGCTCACTAGTTCGTCTTCTAACAATTTTTATTACAAAAAATCAATAAGAGACTGGAACAAAAGTTAAATTTTGTCTCAGTCTCTTATTGATTACGAATAAACATGTTTCATAATTCAAATTCTCCGTCTAACTTTTAATTACTCATAGCAAAAATGCACATCATGTACATAAATTCGAGTTAGTACTCAAATTTACCGCAGTATATCTTAGCTATTGTGCTTGAATTATTTTAATTAAAGTAATCTGTTAGGGATCTATATCCCCATCTCACTCTTAACCACATCTACTATTTGCATAACGTATTCATGGACTTCTTCCTTTGTTTTAGCTTCTGCCATAACTCTAAGAAGATTCTCTGTTCCACTAGGTCTAACTAGGACACGGCCTTCAGAACCCATCTTAATTTGAACCTGCTTAATTATTTCCTTGATTGCTTCATTTTCTAAGGCAGCCTTCTTGTCAGTTACCTTTACATTGACTAATTCTTGTGGATAGGTAGTCACTTCACTAGCAAGTTCAGATAATTTCTTACCTGTTTTCTGAACTACATTAAGTAACTGTAACGCTGTCAACATCCCATCTCCTGTTGTATTGAAATCAAGAAAAACGACGTGTCCAGATTGTTCACCACCCAAATTATAGCCATCTTTTCTCATCTCTTCAACAACATAACGATCACCTACTTGCGTCTTTACTGAGTGCAATTCCTGTTTTTCCATTGCCTTGTACAATCCAATATTACTCATCACAGTGGTAACAATCGTATCCTTTTTTAACCTGCCACGTTCACTCAAATATTTGCCGCAGATATACATAATCTCATCACCATCAATAATATTACCAAGCTCATCAACAGCAATACATCGATCACCATCACCATCAAAAGCTACTCCTAATTGTGCCTCTTTTTCAACCACAAATTTTGCTAATGCTTCTGGATGAGTAGAACCAACAGCTTTGTTAATATTTAAGCCGTCAGGTTCAGTGGCAATCGTTTCAAAATCAACACCCAAGTCTGCAAATAATCGCGAAACTAATCCACTAGTTGCTCCGTTTGCCCCATCAACAGCTATGTGGAGGTCATCTAAATTATCTGGGATCGTCTGTTCCAAGAATTGCGTATATTTTAATACGCCTTCATGATAGTCGCTTAAAGTTCCAAGACCTTCTGCAGAGGGGCGTGGCAGATTATCAACTCCAGATTCAAGCAACTGCTCAATTTCTTCTTCCTTTTCATCAGATAGCTTATAACCATCCCCACCAAAGAATTTAATACCGTTATCTGCAACTGGATTATGCGATGCAGAAATCATAATACCTGCATCAGCATCCTGTACTCGGACTAGGTATGCAACTCCAGGGGTCGTGATGACACCTAGTGAAAAGACTTCAATACCAACTGAAAGCAAGCCAGCAATTAATGCTTGCTCTAACATTTGACCTGAAATTCTTGTATCACGTGCAACTAAGACTTTTGGCGGTTTAGTATCGCTTGCGTGTTTTGTTAACACAAATCCACCACAGCGACCCAACTTGAATGCAAGCTCCGGGCTAAGCTCTTGGTTTGCAATACCTCTAACACCATCTGTTCCAAAATATTTCATTTCTAGTTAATCCTCATTTCACTACTAAATTTTAATTATTCACTTCACTGCTTGAAGAACTTTGTGAAGAAGTCTGACTTTTACTTTCTGACTCGTTTTGACTTGATTTTGTCGAAGAACTGGATGTTTCATTCATAGAACTACTTGAACTTTGTGAAGAGACTGTAGACTCACCACTAGAAGAAGCCCCCACGGTTATTTTTACCTTGACACTCTTTGGTTGTACAACTGTTACTCCACTGCCAGGAGAGGTAAGATTGACACTCTTAGTCGTTGTACTTGATACTCCATCAATTGGAACCGGAACTTTATAAGATGAAACACTGGTCAAATTACTCTTTGTCCCTGATAACGTCACCGTTTCAGTTGAACTGCTTAGTGTATAACTTTTATCAGAATCACCATCTCCGGTTGTTACAAATTGAACAGGCACCTTCTTCGTTGTAGTCTCACTGTAAATTGGTATCTTCACATTAACTGTCTGTGGCGAAATCACCACGTTGAGAATTTTACCCTTATCATCTACTGCTTGCAACAATACTGAACGGCTAAAGGTCTCTTTTGTTCCTTTAGGAATTTCAACCGCAGCTATAATCTCTGATATCTTGCTGACCTCTGAGGAAGCTCCTGTAGCACTAACAACATCTTGATCAGCAGTCGGGCTTCCTACCTTATAGTCATTAGCAACCCTTTGTTTATCATACTTAAACTGCACTGGGAAGGATTTAGTCTTTCTGTTACTAATCGTGATTTTAATCTTTTTAGGATTAATTGTATAATCCAAGTCACTATTCAATCCTGATTGTTTCAGAGTTACCTCATGGGTTCCTGGTTTCAAATCTGTCAAATCTGCATAAATTTTAAAATTACGAGTATTTGAAATCGTTGTTACCATTGCCTTTGAACCAGAAATTTTTACTTTTACTTTTTCTGGATAGCCAGTAACAAAATATTTATTACTATTTACGTCTAGTTGCAAGGCCACCTTCATAGTAGTTGAAGCATTTGCTAACATTGTTGATTCAGTATTATTTCTAGTACTACTCAAATTATCTTCATTTGTATATGCAAAAAGCAAAACTGCTAACGTTAACGCAATTATTCTGTAAAAAAGAGGAGAATCAATAAATTTATTAAAATTCATTTTCTCTTCCCTCCTTCAAAAAAACTAACGAAAGATGTCAAGATTCTGTTCTCTTTTTTATCCTTTTCCTCAACAATTAATTCTCTGTTCAATAACTTCAAGTAGTCTTCCCTAGTCAAATCCCTTAATAACTCATTATTTTTTGTGATGGTTACTCCACCAGTCTCTTCTGAAACGACGATTGTGAGTGCATCTGTAACTTCACTGATACCAACCGCAGCTCTGTGTCTTGTTCCAAGTGCTTTTGGAATTAGGTTACTTTCTGATAACGGTAGATATGCTGCCGCTACAGCAATCTTATTTTCCTTAATTATGACTGCACCATCATGCAATGGTGTGTTTGGAATAAAAATATTAATTAATAGTGCACCTGTAATGTCCGCATCCAGCCTAATACCTGTTTCTACGTAGTCTTCCAAACCTGTATTTTTTTGAATTGTAACTAAGGCACCTATTCGACGTTTAGACATATATTGAATTGCCGAATCAAGGGCCTTAATCATGTTACGTTCGTTTTCATTTTGCTTTTTATTATGAAAAAAAACGGAACCACGACCAAGGTGTTCAAGCCCTCGTCTAATTTCTGGTTGGAAAATAATTATAATTGCTATAAAACCCCAATTAATTATCTGATCAGTTACCCAAGATACCATTTGCAAATCAAAAAACCAGCTTATAAGTTTAATTAGTACTATTATAATTACACCTTTAAACAACTGGACGGCTTTTGTTCCTCTAAGCAGCATCATTAACTTGTATATCACGTACCATACTACTAGAATATCTATTATGTTAGCTACATTTTGCCATGAGAAAAGGCTGTCCCAAGCAATGTTCATCATTTTACCCCCTAAGAAATATAAATTAATTATAGCACAGATATCTCTACTTCTGTGTTACAACCAAATAGTTAAAAAATACAAAAGTTATTTCATTATTCTTCAATTTTTAGTATTAATTATGTAAAATAGCTGTAATGGAATTGGGTGATTTTATGTCAAAATTAAATAAATGGATAGTTCGACTTTCTTTTTATATTTTTATGCTATATATCTATATTACTGTCGCGTCTCACAATGGAATATACAGCTTTCTGTTATTAAATACTTTCCTAGGTTATATTCCAATTGAAATTGCAATGCATATTGATTCTCAAAAGAAAACACCAATCTTTATAGTTTTATTAATCTTGTGGCTTCTATTTTATCCGAATGCTCCGTACGTTATTACTGATCTCTTCCATCTCGCAATGCTTAATCCTTATGACAGCTCAACTGGACTAATGGAGTTCAATCTCCACCTCTGGCTAAAATTCACTAACTTGGTCACTAGTGCTCTTGGGTGTTCATTAATGGGATTTTGGAGTCTGGAACATGTCGCAGATACAATCTTGATTAAATTTAAGTTATGGTCTAAAACTAACAAAATTACCTTAATTTCGGCTTTAATAGTCTTTTCTTCCGTGGGAATCTATATCGGTAGATTTTTAAGACTTCACACCGCATACCTTTTTATCGCTCCTAAAGAGGTAATATCAGAGCTTATCCAAATGTGGAATCCACGGATGCTTGTTTTTATTGGCTTTATGACAATTATTCAGTTGATTTTTTACTTTTCTTTCGCCATTACACGTAGTTCTTTGGCAAACGATCAAGAATTACTTGAACAAAATAAAAGTACACAGGAAGAACAATAAGGAGTGTGCATAAGTCGGGAAAATTTGAGTACTAATTCAAAATTATATTTAATCACAAAAATACCGTTCCTCAAAAATTAGCTTTTTTATCTAACTTTTGAGAGACGGTATAAAATTTAATTTTTAAACTGAATTTTCCCTAAATCGAATCAAATTTCTGCAATTATTTTTGCTGCTAGAGAAATACAATGCCTCCTGGAATTAACTTGGTAAGATTGATGCTCGCAAATTTAGACTCTCTTCATGATTGATATATTGCCGCAAACTATTTGCAGCTTGATGATTGACATAACCTTGCTCGACTAAATACTGCAGTGCGGATCTTTGTGCTGCAATTGACTTAAATCTAAGTCTCCTAACTTGCTCTTGATAATCTTTCCTTGAGAGTGCTTCCTTTCCTTTTTGTTTTTCAATAATACTTTTGTAAGTAATTATCATGTGATAGATAACTTCTCGATTTATTTTTTTCTCATTAACCTCAGGATTCTTGATATATTCTGAAAGGCCCTTAATTGCTGCTTTTGCAATTGAACGTTCAACAAGCCTAACTTCAACACCGTATTTCTCATCTTGTTTAATACCAATCCACAGCGAGATTGAGCGCCAGAACTTTCTCGTGGATTCCAATACAGTTGGGAATGGCCATTCTTGTCGAATTCTAGCCTTATAATCTGCCCGCTTTAGTTGATTTTTTAAAGACTTCTTGAACTTATGATACACTTTTTCTTGGATTTGATTTGTCTGATGAAGCCGTTCCAATTCATTGAGCTGACCCCTTAATGCAACTTTGTGCAGCTTAATCTCATCTGAGGTTGCTGCTTTGTTTAAGTCATCCGCATATTCATTAACTTCGAGTCTTTTTATCATAAATTGATATTCCAAGATTAGATGATAAACAGCTAACTCGTTGCCCATGCGCCTTTGTTCTTCAAGACTTCGAACAGCGGTTTTTAGAATATACAATTTTGCTTTGTTGCTACTAATCTCAAGTTGCTCATCTTCATCTTCATCATCAGGTGTATCCAAAACTTTGCTGGCATCCAAGTCTCCTAATCCTCCACGTGTTTGCAAGGCGACATCTCCAGAAATAAATGGTAATACGATTATTGCAGCAACCATACTTAGAATGATTACTCCAGCGGCAATGAATAACACCAGGGATCTTTCAGGAAAAGCTTCACCCGAAGCAATCTGTGTTGGAATAGTAAGTGCTCCAGCCATCGTAATTGCACCACGAACACCAGATATACCAGATAATAGCGCAACCTTTAGTTTTTCTTTCACTGATTTGGATTTAGCGTCACTAGTGAAGAGCTGATAGCAATAAGTCCAAGTTATCCTAATTAATAGTAGTAATCCCCACATCACAAAGACAAAAAATATTGCTGAAAAAGTGTTTATATCTTCATTTTCAATCGTTCCGTGCATCGCAACAGGAAGCTCCACACCCAAAATCGTGAACATTATTCCATTTAGGAGATAAACGATTAAATCCCACATTCTTTCACTGACAATATTGATCTCAGGCTGAATTCTGATAAATGAATTACGTTTAGATGCAAAGATAACGCCTGCAACAACAACAGCTATTACACCGGATGCATGAAACGATTCTTCAGTCAGTAGATAAATGATGAAAGGTACACATAATTGAAGCACTGTATTAAAAACAACATCATTAAATCCCTTGACAATCAGCCACTCAATGATTAACACAACAATTGTTATCAATACAAATCCTGATACAAATCCGACAATTCCAAAATAAAAAAGTTCCACCAATGCTGTTTTAAGTGAAAAATAGCCAGTAACAGCTACCATTACTGCATACTTAAAACCAATCAGTCCACTTGCATCATTTATCAAGCTTTCACCACTGACCAAATGAAGAATGTTATCAGGCAGTTTAACTTGTTTTGATATTGAATGTACAGCAACTGGATCTGTCGGAGCTAGAATCGCAGCTAGAGCAATTCCTACTGGCAGAGGAAGTGCAGGTATTATTAGATGAATTAGGAAGCCGCCAAGAAGCATCGTAATAAATACTAAAATAATGGCATTATTAAAGATTGCCCCCTTCAGCTTCCAAAGTTCTTCTTTAGGAAATTTTCGCCCATCATTATATAACAAGGGAGCGATAAAAAGTAACAAAAACCAACTTGACTCCAACTCGATTTTTAAGTTAAAAATAAGTGCGAAAATGGTTCCCAAAATAATTTGAATCAAACTCACAGGAATTGCTTTAAAATAATGATTAATCAAATTTGATAATAAAACTAATAGAACAAGTCCAATGACGGTTTCCACAATCGACATTCAGCTAACACCTCCATCTATTATTATTACAAAAAATTGACTAAAAAAAAAGGAGTCTGCCTTTCTTTTCGCAAAACTCCAGAAAAAATTATTTTTCACCTATAATTCTTACTTCTGTTTGTAATTCTACAGAAAATTCTTGTTTAATAATTGTTTTAATATATTTTATGACGGCAATATAATCGGAAGCTGTTGCATTCCCCCGATTAACAATAAATCCCGCATGTTTGAGTGAAATTTGGGCGCCACCAATCATAAATCCTTGCAATCCTGCATCATGAATTAATTTACCCGTAAAATATCCTTTCGGTCTTTTAAAAACACTGCCACAGGATGGGTATTCTAATGGTTGTTTAGAACCTCTTAAGAAATTAAAATTATCCATTTTTTCTCTAATTTCCTTTTTGTCACCACTCTGTAATCTAAAAACTGCTTTTAACACAATATCTTCTTCATCTTGAATTCTGCTGTGTCTGTATGCAAAGTTCATTTCTTCGTTTGTGTACGTTCTCATTTTTCCTTCAGGAGTTAAAACCTCAACTTCGCTAACTACTTGACTGACATCTCCTTCATACGCGCCAGCATTCATGAAGACTGCTCCTCCAACACTACCCGGAATCCCTGCAGCAAATTCCATTCCTGTCAAACCAGCACTATATACCCTTTCTGTCACTCCTATTAAAGATGCACCAGCTTCTGCAATTACTGTGCTGTTCTCTATTTTGATACTTTTCATGTTAGTTAAGATTATTACGAGACCTCTGATTCCCTTTTCTCTTACAATCAGGTTACTTGCATTCCCAATCACAGTTACTCGCAACTGATATTCATTTGCAATATTAATCATCTCACAAATATCTTTTGTCTCTGTTGGAAAGGCAAGTATCTCAGCCGGTCCTCCCGTTTTTGTATTGGTATACTCTGACAACGATCTTTCAACTTTAATTTTTTCTTCAGTAAATTTTTCTACGAATAATTCTTGTATCTGTTTCATTCCAAATATCCCCACATTCATTAACATCTCTTTCAAGTGTAGCACTTTTTCTTCAAGTACCACACCACTAAACATACACTATTATATTTTATAAAATTTTGTGTCCTTTTGTATAAATAAATCACTTATTTCATTAAATATTAATAACTTAAAAAAGCTATGTCCCCTTTAACATTTGCAATCATTCTGCTAAAATTAAGGTTAAAATTATGGTATGATTGTATGCAAATATATAAAAGTTAGGAGGTCTTGCCTATGAATTTTGTTGCATTTGATTTTGAAACTGCTAATGCTAAAAGAAATAGTGCTTGTTCAATTGCACTAACTGTAGTTGAAAATAACCGAGTAGTTGATGAATTGTATTCTTTAATTGATCCTCAGACACCATTTCACTGGCGCAATACCCAAATACATGGAATAACAGGAAAAGATGTTCTGGGAGCTCCTAATTTCTCAGAATTGTGGCCGCACATATCCAATTTTTTCATGAAGGATAAATTAATTGGGTTCTACAATATTGGGTGTTGATGGAAGTTCATCAACACCCAATTTTCATGTAC
>NZ_JBDNTS010000022.1:0-28575 GCF_047719775.1 Liquorilactobacillus sp. | reverse complement strand
ATATATACTCTATAATATAATTTCTTTTATTAGATCTAAAGCCACATAAAATATCAAAAAACTAATTTCTTCAATAGTCTTTTTAATTGAAATTCTCCATTCTGGCTGATATCAGATGAAATCAAATACTATTTCCATCTAAATTTTTAGACTAAAAAACACATTTTTTGAAAAAATAGTAAACTACTTTCTCAAAAATGTGTTCGTTTTTTTCATAGTATTATATTGAAGTATCTTCTCTCTTTGATGATTGCTTCCTTGTCGCAGCAACTTCTTTCATATCAATATTCTTAAAATCAATTTCTTTCATGCGACCATGATATGATTGGAAGAATAATATAATCAATATGCTAAATAAAGCAGCAATACCTAAAAGTACGAATAAGTCAGGCCAAGGAGAATTGCCGATCATCAAAGTTTCTCGTAGTGCATCCACAGAATAGGTGATTGGAAGAAACGGATGAATTGCTTGGAAAAATGAATTTGACAATTGAATTGGATACGTTCCAGCAGATCCGCCTAATTGCAGCACTAGGAAGATCATTGTTAGAAAGGCTCCAACTTTCCCAAATGCCAAGTTCAAAAATGTTACTAAACTTATAAAGGCAAACGAAGAGATAATGAGCGTAATTATTGTTAAGAAAGGATTTACAGGACTTAGATTAACAAATAATGTCATAAATGCATCCATGGCTAGTGCCTGTAAGATTGCAAATACACCTACCACTGACATTTTTGCAGCCCACCAGCTAAATCCGGTTTTCGGATACTTTCTAGGTGTATAGGTATCGTACATCAAGTTTAATGCAAGGCAACCTACAAACAATGCAACTGAGAACATATATGGAGCCATTCCAGTTCCATTATTTGGCACAGTATCATTTTCAACATGTTTAGTTGTAACAGGCTTGGCAACTTGATTATATGTCAAGTTAGTTGGATTAATTTTATTGACTTTTTTGCCTGCCGTTCCTAGCTTAGTAGACAAAGTCTCATTACCTGCAAGTACTTTGCTTAAAGCTGTCCCTAATTTACTAGAACCACTACCAAGTTTGCTTGAGCCGCTGCTAATTTTAGTTGCTCCATTAGCAAGTTCAGCTGTTCCACTAGACATCTTTGAACCATTACTGCTTAACTTAGTCAAACCAGTTGTAATTTGTTGACTCCCATCTGCTAACTGTGAAATACCAGAACTTAATGTTGGTACTTTGGTATTTAATGTTCCCAATCCAGTAGCTAGTGTGCTTGCCCCTTCAGTCAAACGTGAGCCACTATTTACAAGTGTACTAGTCCCACTTGCTAATTGGCTGCTTCCGTTTGCTAATGAGTTAATTCCATTAACTAATGTTGGTGCGCTATTATTAAGCTTTATTAAACCATTGTTTAATTGTTTTGTTCCACTGACTAAGTTAGAAGATTGTTTATTTAAAGTAGCTAATCCATTAGTCAAAGTACTTGAGCCACTACTCAACTCTGTGATTCCTGTAGTTACAGTTCCCAAGGAACTAGTAATAGCATTTATTCCTCCATAAATTGTATTAGAATCGGCAGTATCTGTACTTGTACCATAGCTGCTTTGCAGACTCGCAATTCCAGTCTGCAATTTTGCAACAGAACTTTCACTATTATTTGAAAGTGTAGTTAACTGTGTTTGAAGTTGATTTAAAGAAGTTGTTGCCTCTTTAACGCTTACTGAAAAACTATCATTGGGGGCCAATGCGTTTGCTATAGCACTAGTTTGCGTGCTCGTTAAATTTTGGGCTTTGGCAACACTTTGTAATTTGCTATTAAAAGTTGATTCATACTCTGTCATTGTTGCCAATTCAGTAGACAGACTTTTCATTGCCGTTGTTACTTCACTAGTTGAGAAAGTACTTTGGGTACTACTATCAGTTGCATCTTTTAATTGATCCAAGCCTGTTTTAAAACTGTTTAAACCACTTTCCAATTGGTTTAACTTTGTTTTTGTATCATTATCATTAAGTGCTGAATTAATTCTTGAAAGACCACTTGAAATTTTTTCACTACCTGTATAAGCTTTACCAACACCAGTTGTATAGCTTTGCACTCCTGCATTTAATGTGTTAGAACCCTTTGAAAGTTGTGTAACACCTACAGAAAGAGTATTCCCAGCAGTCGCTAATTTTTGAGCACCTGAATTAAGAGAAACTGTTCCAGAGTTAACTTTACTAACTCCTGCGGTATACGTATTCAATCCTTGGCTAAGAGTACTTGAACCAGTAGTCAACTTATTTACACCATCAACAAGACTTGGCAATTGAGTGGTCGCTTTATTCAACCCATTTGTTATTTTCACACTACCAGACTTAAGCTGAGTAACACCATTAATATATTGATTTACTCCTTGTTGCAAACTTTTGGCACCATCACTAAAAGTAAGACTACTCTTAACAAGTGTATTTAAACCACTAGTAATTGTCGCATTTCCACTTTTTATTTTTTTAGTCCCAGTAGCTAATTTAGCATTCCCTTTAGAGGCTGTTGTCATACCTTTCCCAAGCTTTTTAATTTGAGTAAACATTGTTTTGGAATAAGTTCTTGTTACCTCTGTAGATACAGATTGAGCTATATTTCTTGCGGCTGATTGAGAAAGCTTTCCTGCAATAAAACTATGCCCCGAACTTGTTTGATACCTAAGTCGCATTTTTTGGGGCTTGTTCTTTAATAACGTGGTTGCATCTTTCGAGAAGTTTTTAGGAATAGTCAAAATCATGTAATATTTTCCATTCTTTAATCCCTTCTTTGCTGCAGCTTGTGTTGGAAATTGAAAATCCATAGCATTAGATTTTTTTAAATTTTTCTCCAACGATTTCCCAATTGACATTTTTTGACCCTGATAATTAACGGCTTTATCGTTATTTATTATCGCAACGGGTAAGTCTTTAACTTTACCATACGGATCCCACATGGAACTTAAAAAAGTAACCGCGTAAATTGAAGGTATTAGCATAATTGCTACCAATACAACTATCATAAATTTATGCTGTTTTAAGTAAGACCATTCAGCTCTAATCAAAATTACACACTCCCTATATAAAGCATTTTACAAAAATAATGAACACGTTGATTATTTGTTTCGCATATAATATACTAACCACAATCATTTTTGATTACAATATTCAAAAATTGGAAAAGTGTTCATATTCTTTCGAAGGAGTAAAAAATAATGAAAAATACTATTAGAACTTTGGCAACTAAACAAAAAATTAAAAATACTTTTATTAACCTAATTGAATCTTATAGTTTCGATAGATTAACTGTATCCAATATTACCCGTGAAGCTGCAATCAGTCGAGGTACTTTCTATATTCACTATACAGACAAATTTGATTTATTATCTAAGATTGAAAATGAAATTTCTGAAGAATTCAAAAAAATTTTAGAAATCAATTCTAATGACATAATGAAATGGACAGACAAGGACATTAAAGCTGCCAAAAATGAACCCTATCGTATTTTTATACAAACCTTAGATTATTTAGGTACGGAAAAGAAGACTTTAAAAGTACTCTTATCAAAAAAAGGAGATCCTAAATTCGGTTTACGCATAAAGGAGATCCTCTCAGAACAAATATTGAGTACAATGGACAAACGAAATATTAGCTTTTCTGATGAAATTCCAGCTGATTATGCAGAAGAGATCATTATTTCTGGGCTTTTTCATATTTTTCAATATTGGATAGGAAAAAGTAATCCTGAACCTATTTCTGAGCTTATTAAAATAATAAATAAGAGTAGATTTTTAGCCCCTTATAAAATGATAAATTTAAAAGGTAATTAATCTTAAAATACATTCTGTTATGTGTATCATAAAATCTATCAATTGTAATAATTCTTTTAAAGTTATAAAGCATAATTCTCAATTTTTATTGTTAATTTCAATAAATGAGTCATATGGGGTTATTCGATTCATTCAAATTATGCTATTTAACATTCCTTTTTTGTCAGTTATTGATAATTCAAAGCAATCTAACATAATAAAAGTAACGATATTCAATAAAACTTACCAATAAAAAACAGTAAACAAAAGCCATGATATCTTTAATGGACTTCATGGCTTTTATTATTTATTATTAAAGTTTTTCTTTACGTATAACATTTAACCTGTCATTCAAATCATAAACAACTGGTTGCCTGTTACCATATCTGAACGCTCATTCAAGAAGCATTATATTGCTATCCTCAAAATTTGTACGATAAATTATACTCAAACCTTTTGTATTGAACAAAAATATCAGTTAGCTAATACCTGTACTATCCTCTCAATCATAAGGATTATACAGCCTAACGATATTATCAGCATTCCAACACGCCATATATGACGTAGATTTACTATTTTCTTTGTATAGTTTTCATCACTAGATTTTTCTATCTCATATTCAATCTTCTCTTCTATTAAGGATGTTCCTATCACTGCCTCTAACATCAAAAAGAGAAAAGCTATACTTTTTTTAATAGTAAGAAAACAGGCAATAAAAATAATAACTAGCAGAAAAATCTTCAAAATTCTTTTTTTGTTCTTGTTATTCTCTAAAATCCAACTTTTAAAAGATAATAAAGTTATTTTATTTTTTCTTCTAAGAAGTTTAATCCTACATCCTGTTACTAACCATATCATTAATCCCGCATACAGTACAATATAGCCAGCAAATATGGCTATATCTAATTTATTCATATCCTCACCTCATAAATTTATGCATAATGTAGTGTATATTAAAACTTTGATTTCAATACTACTAGATATGGCAGCATACACCTTTATTTTTAAAGATTTAATTAAAGCTGAATTACCAGTTCTCTTTCAATATTCTAATAAGTATAGACTTCATTTGTATTTTCTTCAAGTTGTGACAAATTTTTAATCTTCCGGTAGTAATTTCATCCATTGATATGAGATATCACAGAAAATTAATTGTAGAAATACTGCAGATCAATACTTACGCAAATATTCAAAAATGTAGAGACCTTCAATTTTAAGAACTTCAATAATTTGCTTAATCATCTGTACAAAATGATTTTCTTTTGATTTCCAGTCAATTCTGACACTAAGTACGATCTGTTTTTTTGTTATAATTACTATGCATTTTTATTATACTTTTATTAGGATAATATTTTTGAAAGGGAGTGTGCCATAAGTGAAGTGCCTTACAAAACTTGGTTTCAAATACTATATTAAAAACGACCTGATCCCAGCAAAATACAAGGAATAGGTCGTTACATAGAATCAAATTATACTTTATTTAATTTTTGCTGCATTTCAAACTTTCCAAAGATATTTTTAATCTCTATTATTTTTGTAAACAAAAACTAAATTAAATCAATTTTTAAAATTAGTTTCTACTCTTTTTTATACCAACCATTGCGCCAATACTGCCTAAAAGCGCTAGCAGTACACCCCAAATCGTTATTATACTTTCATTTTTTTCTCCTGTCTGTGGTAATTCATTTCGAGATTTATTATTTGCAACGCCTAGATTTATTTTCTTTGTTCTAGAATTTTGAGTTGTCTTAATCTTATTATTAACTACTTTTGTACTTCCATGCATTTTATCAGTAAAGCTCAAATTATCAAATTCATTTGAATTATTTTTTACATTATTATCATTAACTTCGCTGTTTTCATTAGTACCAGATCCTGAATTGCCAGTAGGTTTTTGGGAATTTTCTGCAATTACAGTTACACTTATCGTTTGTGAGATTGTATTACCCTGACTATCTGTATAACTGTATGTTACCTTGTAACTACCAGCTTTTGTCGTATCGACACTACCACTAACTGTTACATTTTTTAGCGCTACTTGGTTACCTTCAGCATCTGTCGCACTGACAAAGTTATCTGCCGCACTCCAACTTGTCTTTGGTCCCGCTGGTATTGTGCTGTCTTTAGCTTTAATGCTTGACTGACTTGCCACAACTGTAATGATTGCATCTTTAGTCACTGTATTACCCTGACTATCTGTGTAACTATATGTTATCTTGTAACTGCCAGCCTTTGTTGTATCAACACTACCACTAACTGTTACATTTTTTAGCGCTACCTGGTTACCTTCAGCATCTGTTGCACTGACAAAGTTATCTGCCGCACTCCAACTTGTCTTTGGTCCCGCTGGTATCGTGCTGTCTTTTACGTTTAATGCAGTTTGAATTTTTGCATATACATAAACAATGCTTTGATCTTGTGCAGTATATACACTACTATCGTTTTTATTTTCTGTTTCAGTTTTTGCTAAATAATAGCCATCTATTGCAGAAGCAGTAATATCATAGTTATCACCTATTTTTCCAGTGTATTGTTTTGAATCCAACAAGTTATTTCCATCAACATCAACATACTTAACATTGACCTTTGCACTATTATTCCAAATACTTTCGATGGGATTTAAAGACAGGTTCTCGACATTGGCACTTCCACCCTCTGAAAATAGTGCTGTGCCAATTGTATTTTGATTACCAATATTTTCTGGACGCATAAAGAAGTTCTGAGTAATTGATTTTTCTCCATCATTTGCGAATGCCTCAATACTTGTTTCATCAACATAAACTGTTAACGTGATGGTACCATTGCTTGTGTCAACGTAAGCATTCATGTTATCTCTTGGAGATCCCATATTTGATTCACCAGTGTTTAACCGTTGCACAAAGAAAAGATGAGTTGTTAAATCATAGCCAACTGTCATATAATATTTTCCATCATCAGATATTCTCAATTTAAAGCCTACTGTTTTAGGTGGATTTTCAGTGTCCCAAGAAAATGTGGCACTGATTTTATAAGTCGTTCCTCCATTAGTCAGCTTTTTTTCTTCACTGTTAAGAGTAGATGAAGCATCACTATTACTAATAACATTAACATTCTCATTATTTTCTATTTCAGATATAACATTATTTTTCAGTAAATATCCATCCGTCGCGTTTGCGTCCTTTACCAAAGTTAATTCTCTTGGAAGTGTCATATTCCCATACCAAGGTGTCGTCTGAGATTCTCCTGTGTATGTCCAATTCGATTCCCAGCCAAGCATAACGGTACGGTTATTACTCATGTTTGCGAAGGTTATTCCTGCATAAAAATCCTCTCCAGAATCAAATGTCATTGGATTTGCCATAGTAGTTGAACTTTCTGGGATCCAATTACCATTGGCATCAACAGTTCCAACATAATACTGCATTCCTGAGCCAGTTGCATGAGCTCCCTTCTGCACACTAACACTGAAAATCCACTTAACTTCATTTGTTCCAGAAACCGTCATTGGGATTAATGCTGGGCATTCCCAAACTCCATCGCCAACATCATTTTGCCGCTGAATGGTAGATACATATTCCCAATCAAGTAAGTTCGTCGACCTATATATCAAAGCTTCCTGACCCGAAACTACCGTCATTAAGTATTGTTTATTTTGAGCATCATATACAACATTCGGATCTCTAAAATTGGCCGAATCTCCACCTTTAGATGCCGTAATTGGGATTATCGCTTGAGGATTAGCTGAATTTCCATCTGGAGAATACTGAATAAATGTTTTACCACCATCTAAGCTATATGCAAGATGCTGTTCTTGAATTTCTGTTAAACCAATCCAAGTTCCCCAGCCGCCATCTTGACCATCATTTTTTCGTGTAGCGATTTGGTAATCTGCAGTATAGAAAGCTAATATCGCTCCCTTTCCTAAACCGCTTACATTGTTAGTATCAACAATAATACTTCCACTGAAAATATCTTTTTCTCCGTTGGAATCTCCCCAATTAGTTGTTGGCGTACCAACATAACGGACTTCGCCATATTGAGCCAAATCTCCCGTGGTATTGGTATAAGTAAAATCTTCCCACGACTGATTGGTTAAAACTGGAATTGCAACATCTTCTTGAGTCCAGTTAATCGTGTCTTTACTTACTGCATGACCCCAAGACATATTCCCCCACTCGTTGCCATCAGGATTATATTGATAATAAAGGTTGTACAAACCCGTGGTACTATCGTAAAATAACCCATTTGGATCATTCATCCAATTCTCAGATGGTGAATAATGAAATTGATTTCTGTATTCCTCATCATACTGTTCATTTGTTGCAATACTATCAGTTCCTGAAGTGCTACTTGTTGTTGCAGCAGCGCTATTTGTTGTCGTTGCATTGCTGGTATCACTCGTTGTTATACTACTGCTTGTTGATATTGCATCGCTGGTATCACTTGTTGTTGTTGTACTACTACTAGTTGATGTTGCATTGCTGGTATCACTTGTTGTTGCTGCACTACTACTTGCTGATGTTGCATTGCTGGTATCACTTGTTGTTGCTGCACTACTACTTGTTGATGTTGCATTGCTGGTATCACTCGTTGTTGTACTACTACTTGTTGATGTTGCATTGCTGGCATCACTTGTTGTTGCTGCACTACTACTTATTGATATTGCATTGCTGGCATCATCAGAACTCGTCTGACTGCTTTCACTTAAGGCAGTTGACACCGTATCGCCTTTAACGACACTGACCCGATAATTAGAGAGAAGTAGTCCCCCACTAATAAAAGCGATGGAGAAGACCCAGTTTTTACCCTGCTTATACATCTTATAATGCTCTTTTTCATTCAACTTTCTATTCATTAGAAATCATTAGTCCCCCTTCTTAATAACTTTTTTACTATATCATTATTACATTTTTGTGTAAACGCTTTCTATAAGCAAAGTAGACCTTTTTTGTGCTTAAAAAAGCTCTCTTGTGCTTAATGACCTACTTATGATGAAAATCAATTCATTTTACTATTTTATTCATCGCTACCCGTCTTATCGGTACATTGCACATTGCATTCTTTGTCTTGAATTCCTTAAACAAGTTATGCACTGAATTCAAAGCTTAGCAGTTGTTATTTCATACTCTAGTTCAATTGTTTCACCACTATCAAATGGATGTGACCAAATATTGATTCAATATGCATATACACACTCGCATCACTAACTTTGATAATCGGTCCTAACCAAATTTGATCGTTATTGGTTAAAGAGGACAGTTCCGTTAATGATGAATTGATGTCCTCTTTACTTATCTTGCTATCGTATCTGTAAAGTCCGACTAAAATTTGGTTTGTAAAATTGATACTATCTTAAATTCAAAAAGTATCCTAGACCTACCTCACTCTGAATCAACTAGAAGTCTTTAGATGTTTTTTCAACTTATACTGCGTAAAAAAGTCATGGGTCCTTTACAGGAATCCATGACTTTTACTATTTTTGAAATTTATAATTCATTCTATGTTATTAATTACAATGCATATCATAAAAAGTTATCACATAAGGTAGAGCTCTCATTCAAAAATTTAGATGTCTACAAACTTCAGTTCACTTGAATCACAAATATTTCTTTACTCACCATATACTTGATACCACACCATAAAAGTAAGAATAGTCCAAATTTTTCTTGAATTATCTTTTCTTTTCCTACGATGTTCCTCCAATAAATTCAAAAAATAATTTTTATCAAAATATTTATCTGTCTGTGATTTTTTAATAATATCCCGTGCCCACTCATACATTTCAGCACGCAACCAAACTCTAATGGGAACTGGAAAACCTAATTTTCTTCGCTCCAACACATGGCTAGGTACTAATCCTTTAACTGCCTTTCTCAAAATATATTTAGTTGTTCCATGAGAAATTTTATACTCTGATGGAATATGTCTAGCAACTTCAAAAACATCTTTATCAACAAATGGTGTCCGCAACTCTAAACTATGTGCCATTGTTGTTCTATCTGCATTATGCAATAAATCACCACTAAGCCACGTATGAACATCAATAAACTGCATTTTGCTAACCGCATCATTTTTGGATGCATCTTGATACAACGACTTAGTAAAAAGTTGAAATGTATGATTACAATTATAATTTTTAAAAAATTTATTTTTCTGTTTTTCATTAAAAATGAATGCATTTCCGACATAACGTTCCTCTAACGGTGTCGTTCCTCGTAAAATAAAGTTACGCCCCCTTACTCCTTCAGGAAGTAGATGCGCTATTTGATTCAACATCTTATTAATTCTTTTGGTATGTTCAAAAAATTTTAATGAAAGTGGTTCATGATACATTCTGTATCCGCCAAAAAATTCATCAGCCCCCTCACCTGTTAGAGCAACTTTTACCTTCTTTCTTGCTTCACGCGCAACAAAATATTGTGGAATAGCTGCCGGATCTGCTAAAGGATCATCCATACTCCATACAAAATGTGGAAATTCTTGCATAAATTCCTCTGGATTGATAATGTAGCTTGTATTTTTTACACCCAATTGTGCGGCTGTCTTTTTTGCAACATCTAATTCACTATAACCTTCTTGCTCAAAACCAACAGAAAATGTTTCTAGCTGAGAATTGAATTGCTTTGCTAAGGAAACAATAATTGCAGAGTCAATTCCACCCGATAAAAAAGACCCTACAGGAACGTCTGCACGCATATGTTTTTCGACTGAATCAACTAAACAATCCCGTATCTGTTTTTCATACTCTCTTTCAGATAACTTAATTGGTTCAAATTCTGCATAGAAATACCGTTCAACTTTGGTTTCTCCTCCTGGTTCAATACTAAGTGAATAACCTGGTTGCAATGATTCTACATTTTCATACATCGTTTCATTCTCAGGAACATACTGATATGTCATATAATCCTGTAATGCATTTTCATTTAAAGATTTTTTCTGTAATATTTTATAAATTGCCTTATTTTCAGAAGCATAATAAAAATTCCCCTCACTAATTGAATAATAAAAAGGCTTGATTCCAAAATGATCACGTGCTGCAAATAACTTTTTTGCAACACTATCCCAAATAACAAAAGCAAACATACCTCGAAAAAAAGAAACACATTTTTCAGAATATTTAGAATACATGGCTAAAACAACTTCTGAGTCTGTGTCAGTTTTAAAAGCATAACCTTCCTGCTCTAGTTGCCTGCGTAGCTCAATGTAATTATATATTTCTCCATTGAAAGTCAACCAAAATCTTTCGTTATCATATGCCATTGGCTGATGTCCATTTTTTATATCCACTATGCTTAAACGCCTAAAACCCATGGTGATATTTTTGTCTTGAAAATATCCTTCATCGTCTGGTCCTCTATGAATAATCATGTTATTCATGTCGTTAATCTGTTTATACTTTATCTCGTTTTTCCCCATACTCTTTGTCAAAAGCCCTACAAAGCCACACATAGTACACCCCTTTTTTTGATCATTTCCCCAACCTAGTAAATTATAATTTTTTTTTTTTTCAAATTCCATTTAATTTAGTTTCTGAACAAAATCTTATTACTTTATTAGTTTTTGAAAATATTTACTGTTTCTTACCTTAATTACATCACCTGCTTTTTCATTTTTGTCAAATATTAATAACTCAAAATAATATAAAATCGCAAAAGATGATATTGATTAACAATTAATTCTTTTTTATAAACAAGTTATCCAAGGAATATTTATAAATTCAGTAAATTGATTAAGATACTCATAATTTATATTTTTTTTACCAAATATTAATAGTTATCATCTATATTCATCTCAATACCACTAAAGTTATTAAGATTGTTTCACAAGGGAGATAGATTCGTGCAAAGGAAAAGTAGAACTAAAAAAACATCAAAAAAAATACAGCATCCATGGGCTTGGGGAATATTAGCTCTATGTCTTGCATTAGCGATTGGGGGATCGTTAACATGGCAACACTTTAATCCCAAAAATCATTTTTCTCACCTTAAAACCCTCAACACAACTAAGACAAAATACTATCAGGCAAAAGGAACATTTAATATTCTTGTGATTGGATCAGATGAGCGCCCTAATCAAGTCAGCGGTCATACAGACTCTATGTTGCTAATACACGCCAATTTGACAAAACATACATACAATATCGTTAGCATTCCTCGCGATTCACGAATATATATGCAAAGTCTTGGATATACCAAATTAACAAGCGTACAATCCGTATATCAAGAAAAGTATGGTGCAAAAAAGGGCATACTAATGGCTGTTAAGACAATTTCTAGTTATCTTAATGTTCCCGTTAATTATTATCTTGAAACAAATTATTGGGGATTTCGTTCAATGGTTGCTACAGTAGGTGGTATCACAATGAACTTACCTTTTGCTGTAACTTTGACCCATCCTTGGTATTCAGATGATCAAAACAAAATCTTCACTAAAGGGAAGCATAACTTAGATGCAAAAATGGTTACTGAAATTGTACATGAAAGAGATTCGCTTCCCGGAACTGACTTTGGTCGTCAACAATTACAAGAAGATGCTTTAGTGGGAATCGCTGATAAAGTAAGTAACCCCATCAATGCTTTTAAAATTCCTGCATTAGTTACTTCAGTATCCAAGTTTTTAGTTGCAACTGACATGAATAAATCAGATATGACTAGTTTTGCTTTAGCTATCGCCAATAATTTTAATGCAAAAAAGCAACTTCATTATTTCCAGTTGAAGGGAACTAATAAAGTTGTTTATGATAGTATTCTTGAAAATTATAATGATGAAGTTATTTTGAATAAAGCCGCTTTACAGAAAGTAATTAAAGACAACGTAAATAATTAGCGCAAGATGTTCAGCTACAGACTCCCTGAATATTGATTATTTTCTAATACATTGAGTATCTACGCAGTTTAAACATTTAAAAAAGGTTGATAAAGTTTAGATTTTACCTAATTTTATCAATCTTTTTTATCTTGATATATCTCATCCAACGAAACTAATCAAAAAAGAACTTTTGACACAACAATAAAACCACCCATCAAAATACAATATATTGCGAAAGGACCCATTGTGTTAATCTCTTTTCGGTTAAACCAATGCATTAAAAAATACACACTTAAAAAGGCAAATAATCCTGCCACCACTCCACCTGTCAATGATAGGCCGAGCAAACCAGCCGGATGATTATGAATTAATTTTGGTATCTCTAACATTGCAGCCCCAGCAATAACTGGTGTCGATAAAAGCATCGAGAATCTAGCCGACTCTTCATTAGACAACCCCATCCAAAAACCCGCTGTAATACTTGAACCTGAACGGGAAAAACCTGGGATTAAGGCCAAAGACTGAAATACCCCAACTATTATTGCTTGCCACCAAGAAAGGTCTTCCAATTTTTTAGTTCCTTTTTTGCGTGCTCGTTCGCCTAAAAATAACAATACCCCATTTACACACAAGAAACTTGCTGCAAGTATTACACTACTAAAAGCATTTGTGATAGATTTTTCAAAAAGTGCCCCAAATAATAATGCTGGAATTGTCCCCAACACAAGCAACAACAAAATCTTCTTTGAATCCTCTGCATTGAATATTGAATGAAAAATTTTAGCCCAATCTTTTCTAAAATAAATCAATAGTGCAATCGTCGTCCCAATATGCATCATAACCACAAATTCTAAAAAATTATGCTTCAAAAAACTTGGATTTAGATTCCATCCAAGCAAATATGGCACAATTACTGCATGGGCAACACTACTAATTGGAAACAATTCCGAAATTCCCTGCACAATGGCCAAAATGATAGTCTCAAAAAAATTCATTATGTATAACCTCCCTATTCTTATTAATTGTATCTTGCTAAAGAAATAAACGAGGATAGCATAATAAATTCTTAAAAGCTTTTACACTATTTTAGTATTTGATAATTTTTTCAGTTATCATTATTGTTTCAGCTTATACTTCCTTAAATAAAGTAACAATTCTTCTTGACTTTCACTCTCTTCATTTTTGATAATTTTAGCCATATCCAAAAAATACTTAAAGTGTCAACCCTAGCTGTAGGAACTTATCAATCTTGTCATCACTTGACACCACAACTCCCGCTATGATTTGTACGCCTTCTGCACCAATAGTTGCTAAAAAATACTATCTAAGACGAAAATGCCTACCTTATTTGCAAGACTAAACAATATTTTTATCGCATAATAAGAAGATCCAGCTTTTAAAATTATGAATACTTCAATAAATTAATAACATCCCAAATAGCAAAAAGGGCAAGCTATAATGCCCTTAATAGGATCAAATATTTTCTAAATTATTCCCGTTCCAAAATACTGAATCACAAGGAGTTCTATTAAAGCAAAAGATGTAATGAGTAAAACAGCATATTGGTTATTACTGAATAAAATTAGTCTACTCAATTGATTTTTTAGTCTCCAATAGTTCATCAGGTCATAGTACTACCGCTGTTAAAGCTCCATTAGCTACAACCACAATTCCAATATAAAAAAGTCAAAATCATAAAATTAAGTAAATCAGACCTCTATCCCAGGTTTATTTCTCCGTAATTTTACTGATTTTATGAAAACTATGTAAAACTAACTCTTTTAAAATATAAGTTTTATAATACCAAAACAATTAATGTAATACGAAAGGACCATGATCTATGAAAATAATTATTACTCGCATTTATCATGATAAAATATTCTGGATCACACTTGGCTTTACTTTATTTAGTTTGCTACTGGGACTTCC
Source organism: Liquorilactobacillus sp. (assembly GCF_047719775.1). Lineage (NCBI taxonomy): Bacteria > Bacillati > Bacillota > Bacilli > Lactobacillales > Lactobacillaceae > Liquorilactobacillus > Liquorilactobacillus sp. The sequence continues at coordinate 14,078 of NZ_JBDNTS010000022.1, read as the reverse complement.
TCGTTTAAGTGATCTTAACTGGCACACTATTTTTTCTTTGTTCGCATTAATGATTTGTGTGCAATTACTAAATTCACTTCAACTACTTGATAAGCTAAGTAGACTATTGGTCGCATTCTCAAGCAACAGTCGTCAGACTATTCAATTTCTTGTAATACTATCTTTTATAAGTTCTATGTTATTAACAAATGATGTTGCAATTCTAACCCTAATACCACTATTTATTAGTATTGCTCATGAACAACGTCTAAAAACTGCATTTCCTGCTACTATGATTATTGTCGCTGCTAATTTAGGAAGCGCATTTACGCCTTTTGGAAATCCACAAAATTTATTTTTAATATCTAATTACCATTTAAGAAGTGGTCAGTTTTTTAGAATATCATTTCCATTCATGATAATAAGCCTTTTACTTTTAATACCATTAACTTGGTTAATAAGAGCCAAAGTAATTAAAAAAATCAGCAAAGAAAGTATAACAATTAAAAAAATTCCGCTTGTGATGACTGGATGTTTGTTGCTCATTGTTTTCCTTGGTATTTTTAACTTTATAAGTATTCAATTAGTTGGTGTAATTGCAATAATAAGTTGTTTTTTTATTGATAAACAGGTAATTAAAAAAATTGACTATGGTTTACTCTTAACAATTCTCTGTTTTTTTGTAATGGTTAGTGATTTTAGCCACAGTACATTGATTAATCATTTGATTAGCCAATTAACACAGACAAAGTCAATGGTTTATATTACCAGTCTTCTCTTGAGTCAATTTATTAGCAATGTTCCAGCAACACTTTTACTCGCCCACTTTACTAATAAGATAAGAGCACTTTTTTGGGGAGTCAATGTTGGGAGTCTAGGGACTTTAATTGCTTCCTTAGCTAACTTATTGGCTCTTAAACAATTGATTTTGTTTGATCAAACCAGTCACATTTATCAATTCATAAAAATATTTACGCTAGTTAATGTAATACTACTTATATTATTAGGTATTTTAGGTCTGATATTCATTTAAAAATTTTTCTGAAAACATTAGAATATATATAACAAATTAACCCAAGAAACATGTCACCCGTATATGTATTTTAATGACAAATATTGACTCCATGTTCCCTCCCTACTCATCGTGAAATTAATATGGCGAGAAACAGATTTAGCTTCCAGTCATATTAATTAAATTAGAATGTATTATATTTTTTTCAATTTAAAATAAAATTAACAACAAATTAAGAATAAGAAAAAATTTATGATAAAGAAAGAAATGTGTATATAATAATATTATAAAAGCTACATATTATTAAATAAGTTTAGACATTGTTAAGGGACAAAACACACCACTTTTTCTACCTAAACTTTGTATAGTTTGTATAGCTCTAGAGTAGTAATTTAGAAAGGAATTATAAAAATTGAAAATACGTGGTAAAAAATTATGGAGGGATTTTTGGCCCTACTTAGTACTCTTCTTAATCTCGTTAGCTCTGATTGCGCCACAAATACTTACTCAAAGTACTATCATTGGATCGGATGCTCTATTTCATTTTAACCGTTTCTATGATGCTGCGAAACAAATTCAAACAGGTAAATTTAGCTATTTTCAAACAAATTTTGGGTTTCAACAAAGTGGACGTTTAATTAATGGAATGTATGGTCCATTATTTGCCTATGCAAATGGACTATTATTACTAATAACTCATTCTTGGTTTAATTACGAATTATCATCCAGTCTGATTTTATTCATGGTTGGTGGCTGTGGTATGTATAGACTGACTCAATTTTTAAAATCTCCTCGATGGATAGGGATACTTGTTACTACAATGTTTATGAGTTGTGGGTGGATGCCCTACTGGACTCTGGGGCAAAACATGATGACATGGGGAGCCGCTTTAACACCGTATGCTTTACTCATTGCCATAAAGATGATTCAAGAACCAGATAATGCGATTCACGTCATTCCTCTATCACTTATTATGGCAATTATTTCCCAAATCCACATTCTAAGTACTTTAATGTTTGTTCTGCTGTTTATACCTTTCTTTCTTTATTCATATATACATACTACCAATAAAAAGAAAATTTGCTTTCAGTTGATTAAAGCAATTGGCATAACCATTCCTTTAACCGCTAATATCTGGGGCAGCTTTTTAGTTATGTATTCGGAAAATTACATTGCAAGTCCAGGAGCATTTAAATTAAGTAAAAATGCACTAATGTTTGCTTTTCTGCCTGGATTCCGTAATTATTTGAATTTTGTTTTAATTTCAATATTACTATTTCAAATTATATGGATTATTGTACATTGGGGAAAAAATAAAATTAATTCCTTTACTACAGTTATTGGACTTCTTTTTATGTGGGTATCTTCAGTCTTATTTCCATGGGCATTACTGGATAAGTTAACACCAAAACTTGAATCAACCTTGCAATTTCCAGTAAGATTCGATGTAATCGCGTATCCATTAATATTTGCCGGATTAATAATGAGCTTGAACCAGTTAAACTTAAAAAAGCGATGGACAAAAAACTTGATGTATGCATCATTGTTTGCTGGTACATTAATTTTAGCAAGTAGCACTATAATAAATGTTGTTCATCGTAGTATTATATATCAGCGTGAAGGCTTAAATAGCTGGGCTAAAACAAGGACAATCGCTGAAAACCCACATGAGATTCAATGGACAACAACATCTGGAAATCCTGGAAATCTGCTTATACTAGTGGATAAGAGCCATCCTGACTATTTACCGATACCTTATCCTGAAGGAAAAAAGCTGAAACGTTCAACAACTTATGAAAACCAAATAATTAAGCCTTACCGTTTTTTTTATCATAAAGTCACAAAAAATGGAAAATTAGTTTTAGTATGGAAAACTAGTCACTCTGGCAAACAAAGGATACCCATTATTACATATGCGGAAACTTCATTAGAGCTAAATGGTCGTCACATACAAAGATATGAAGTTTCGGATATTGGAGCACCCTTACTAAATATAAAAAAAGGGATGAATCAATTAAGTATTTCCTTTGTAACTCCAAAATATTTCAGGTTATTGTTAATAATCACAATGACTGCATGGTTAATTATGCTACTTTGGTTAATAAAAATAAAACATACTCTTTAGAGAAAAATCCATTCTCCTTTGAGATTTTAAATAATCCTTGATACAAGTAGTAAATATAGAGCAACGAAGATTTCTGGTAAAAGAGAAGAAGTGCTGTAATTATTCATGAACAGTAAATTTACCAGTACCTCGCTTACCCTAATTTTTTAACTGGTTGCACAGATATATAAAAGTGAACAACTATAAATCTTATTAGGAAAATCAATGTTATTAAACTGTGATTAGTAACATTAAATATTAAAGTAAACGAAAAAAATCCCAGTTATTGTCATCAACCAAGTATTGCCAACTGACCACTGAGATTTTTAGTTACTAGTTTTTATTGAATTTTTTTATCTTACCTATCTCTAGTATTTATTTAAATAGGTGCTATAATTTCAATTCGATTTTCTTCTGAATCTTCAATTTCAGAAACCCAATTATTAGTGATCTTCTCCAAAGAAAAATGAACATCTAGATTTTTTATTTTAAAAGATATACATTAGCTATCTTTCAGGGGTAATTGCAACTCTATCGTGCTCACATCATCTGGATTTTTTTGATCAATATGGTAAATCTCTCGGAGCGGTCCGGAAACCACATACCCATTCTCCTTCACCCAAGTAATTAATTTATTACCAGTAACACCGATATTGTTGAATCCTTCTGTATGAATAATAGAGGCAACTTCTTCGGCTGGGATTTCTCTAATTAACACATCGGAATTTTTATCAACTGCTAGTTCGTGAGTTAAAGGTTCAACAATTTCTTGATCCACTATTTTGTTATCTTGATCCAAATATAATCCAGAATAATATAACGTAAGGCATGGTGTTGACAATGAGCCTCCATTTTTTTTAATTTCATTTTCTAGATTATCCCATAAATTTGTTGAAAACTCATCATATTTTTTTGTATTTTTGTCGTATTGCTTTCTCTGTGTAGCAGCCAAAAAAGCACGCGTTGTTTTTACGGTAATGCCATTCATCATATTGTATCCTCCATTATTATATAGGAAGAGACTGGCTTGAATACGTTCTATTTGATCTTCAATATTTTTGATTTTTGTTTGTAATTCTGAAATCTGACGATCAGCAATAACTCTAATCACATTGGAATCATCTGATGAAACAGAAAAAAAATCACTCATGTCTTTCAGCGGAACTCCTAACTCTTTTAAAGAGTTTATTTCAGCTACTCGAGATAGTTGTTCTGGGCCATAGCTCCGATACCTATTATCCTGATTAACACTGATTGGTTTAAGAATATTCAATTTATCATAGAATCTCAATGCATACACTGATACTCCACTAATTTTAGAAAATTCATCAATCTTCAAGTTTCATCCCCCCTATTCAGTATATTGAAATATTGTACTTTCGAAAGTTACACTAAGCTATCAATTGATAGTTTTATTTTAAACTATAGAGTGACTATAAGGTCAATAAGAATGTTTTAAAAAAGGGGCTGGGCCAAAAGTTAAATTTTGATTCAGCTCCTTTATTTATTCCGTATAAACGTGTTTCATAAGTCAAAACTCTCCGTCTAACTTCGAATTACTCATAGCAAAGTACTCACGATGTTCGTAATTTCGAGTTAGTACTCAAATTTTCCCGACTTTGTACTGCCTTAAAAAAGTTGGACATGGTTATTTTAATTGTTAGCTAGATACTGTTTACGATATTCGACTGGAGTTAATCCATGCCGTTTAAGTGAAATTCTCTGGGTATTATACCAAGCAACATAATGTTCCACTAACGTGCTCAGTTCACTAAGAGAAGTAATCCTAACACGCTTTAAACATTCACATCAAAAGTTCTTTTTATTTGCTCAACAGATGTAGAAAAAGGATCATCTGGTGATGTATTGCCAACATTATAGATAAAAGTTCCAGGAATACCAAATTCATTAACGACCTGTTTAAACATTTCTTCTGTCTGTTGTGAATTGGTAGCATCTGCTCTAATCGAACTAGCATTAATATTTTCCTTTTGCAAGACTGTGACCATCTTTTTTAATTTTTCTTCATTTCTTGCAACTGGCACTGGATATTTTCCAGCTTGTCCAAATGCCCTTGCAATAGAAAGCCCAAACCCTTCACCAACGCCTAAAATAACAACTGTTTCTGCCATTAAAATTCCTCCTCTAAAAAGATAAAAAATAGCTTTTCATTTTTCTAACTGTTTGGCCCAATTTATTGTACCTTCAGTATATTTCTCTTCTTTCAAAAGTTTAGCCAAAGAAACAGCTTTTAACTCTTTATAAAAAGCCTCAGTTCCTTTAGAAAAAACATCAATAACAGTCTGTTCGCTTTTTTTAACATGTTCTGGATCATTTGGAAATATATGATTCGCTAATTGCATATTTTGTAATTCAATTTCTTTTATTGGATCCAATGCCATACATACATCCAAAAAACTAATTTTTTCAATAGACTTTTTCAATTGAAAACCTCCATCTTTACTGGCATTAGATGAAATCAAGCCAGCTACAACTAATTTTCTCAATATTTTTTTTAAATACGAATCTGATACACTTAAAGTGTCACTTAAAATATTACTTTTTACAGGGGTATGGTCTTTTTGTAAAGCCAACATTAATAAAACAAAAACACCCTGCTCTACACCTTTACTTACTTTTAACATATGATCTATCCCTCTACTATATATTTTTGCGTAATTTTTCAATTAACTCAGCAGCAATCGATTCAACTCTAACTGGTTTCAAGTTTTTGGAAAAAATTCCTAGAAATTTAAATATAGGAATCATTTTAGAAAGCCCATCACTTCTATCAGCTCCGTAAACTATTGTGGGATTGACATACTCTACCTGTATCTCGCTACTATCAAGTAATTCTATAATTTCTTTCTTAACTGATACAAATGTTTTTGGCCCAAGTTGTCCTCCAATAAATCCCATCGCTTTAACTTGATAATACTTTGCAAGTTCTAACATTATTTCAGCTGGTTCTTTATTTATTTTAACCAAATCTTGAATCTTTTTTTCTGGTCGTCCAATAAAGTCAGCAATATAATCAATTTTCGCTGGCAATAATTTTTTTATTGTATCCAAGTTCAATTCATTTATGGCAATATCCTGGATTTTTTTATCTGCTAATTTATTTTTACCAGAACGAGAGATTACATAAAATTGTGTATCTTTATCCTGGTTTAACCATTGCCTTGTTACTTCTCTTCCAATGTATCCATTGCCACCTAATAATACTATATTTTTCATTTTCATCTCTCCATTTCTTAGATGTTAATTATCTATAGATCTATAGTATCTAAGGAATTCAAAAAAGTAAATTTTTTTACATCTTTATTATTTATAAAAATAATATAACTCATCAACTTACAACTTATTTTTTTATAAATCAATTATTTTTAAATTTATTCCCCACAACGCCAAAATTTCGTACCTTTCGTTCAAAATATACCATCTGATATTTCGTTTCTTATCAGTTATTGCCAATTCAAAGCAATCTAGTGTAACAAAAAGTAGTAAAAAAAGGCCCTGGCTCCTTTGAGGGAAACCATGGCTTTTATTATTTATTATTAAAGTTTTTCTTTACTAACAATGTATTTTTGTAAGGACACGTAATGAGTTTTGCCGAGTGCTGCGATGATGATTCACGTCGGATGAAAAAAATATATAAAAGTACCTGAGATGTATTTAGGACGAGCAAATGATTATACTGATTTGTTGACTGAACAGGCACGTGTTGCGCCCGTATCCTGTACAGCATTTGACACAGATTATGCTAATTACTTTCGAATCAGTTGTGCTACGAGTTTAGATTTATTAAAAAAGGCGTTTTCACGTATTGAACAACTTGTAATGACACATCTGTTAGTGAAAAATAATTGCTTAATTTGTGTGAAATCAGATTTTAAAGGATAGGCCAAAAGTTAAATTTTGAAGTACCACAAAAAAGTTAGACAAATTTGAATTGAGTTATGCAACAATAGTCTGATTCCTATATTCAACAAGAGTTAGACCATTTTTGTTAATATATTAAATAAAGTATCCTATAATAATTAGATTTTTTGAAGTCTAATTATTATAGGATACTTCACTTTTTATTGAGCTGAAGCTATTATTACATAGTTTAAAAAATTACTTACTAATCTAGTTAACATTGAACGGTATTAAAGCGAGTACTATAGAGATTCAACTTTACTAGTAAAATCTCCCCATTATAATAAGAATAAATATCAAAAGAACAAAACTATAACAGCATTCACTATTATGGGAATCATACAACCAATTACTATTACAATTGTACCAATATACCAAGTATGACGAATATTAACTATTTTTTTTGTATAGTTATCATTATTTAATCTTACTATTTTATTTTTCAATACGTCATCTAAGAATAAACTCCCCATTATTACCATCAATGCTATCCACAAAAAAGCTATAATTTTTTTTGAGCTATAAAAGATGAGTAGACAAAATATTAGTAATAAGATAAGTTTAAAGATAGTTTTCTTATTATTTTTGATATCGGTAATCTTATCTCTAAACGATATTACAGAACTTTTGTTTCTTTTTCTAAAAATAATTATTTTGCACAGTGTCACTACCCATACCAATAAACCCATATATACAATAATGTTACTAACAATTATCCCATTCGCTAATAAGTCCAAAATTTTCACCTCAAAAAATAATTACGCCAATGCTGCACCTACAAGTATAGCCACGCAAAGTATAACACCTGCTGTAATTATTGCAGCATTTTCTTTCCTTCCAGTTGCAGTAGCTCCCGCTCCTAAAAGCTCAATTAAGGTTGTCGCTACCAATTCTCTTTCAGTATTCAAGTAAGTATAGACTTCATTTGCATTTTCTTCAAGTTGTGACAAATATTAAAAAAAACTATTACTCGTATTATTATGATAAAATACTCTGAACTAAACCAATTACTTCGTGTTTAATTTTAAACGTTATCTTTTAAGGTTTAAGCTAGTCAATGTAAGAAATTATTAAGGCAAATATTATAAATGAAAATCCTACTGCAATAATAAAATTTCCATAGTTTAGCTGCTCCACAGTTGAAATTATCGGAACAAATTCAGAGCTTTTTAAACCCAAATTATATCTGAACAAGCCTATACATTTGCTAATTGTTAGTAAAAAGAACAAAACTGCTGCTGCTATCATGCTTAATTCACTATCAAACATAAAAAGAACTACCGTAATTATTACTTCAATAGTTATAACTATCCATAAAGCTACAACTAAATAAAGTAACTTTTTATAAAAAAAATTTTCTTTACACATTCTAAATTCTATCTTCTGATATTCTTTCTTCGTTTTTTCACGTCCAAATTTATTCAGATATTCTCTTTTTTCATTTTGTAACCCCCTATGAGCCATTAATCTTCCTATAAAAATTGAAAGTACTCCTAGACCCAATAAAATGTACATTATCATTCATATATCCCTTTCTGCACTACTATTATTATTAACCCCATATTTATGCAAAAATGATCTTATATACCACTCCAACTGTACTTGTTGCAGCAACGGCTATATCTCCTTCTGGGGCACAAATCATTGCAATTACTATAACTGCTGTGATGGCTGGATGAGATTTTGCAAATTCATAAATTGAATCTGGACTCGCGGTAATTTTCCTTTAGTCTATTTCATATTCAGCATAAGCTGCATTTGTAACAGAAAATCAAATCATATTAATTGAAAAGTTTCCTTCAATGACTAATGGATTTTGAAGTTTTTGAATGCTGAATTAGTTGTGGAATAATTAGGTACATTCGGGAAATTGTCTTCAAAAATAAATATATCTTTATTTAAATTAATCGAACCAGTAACTTTAGAATCCGAATTCATAGGTCTAGTTACTTTACTTACTTCTATCGGCAGTTTCTTTATTTGAGCCAACTATTCGTACACGTAAATATAGCATATAATCACATTCCTTAATTCTAACCTCATTTTAGTAGCTACTTATCGACCATTATTTGTCAATTTCCAGCTTAGCAATGCCCTCACTACTTCTGTCTTTAGTGGAGACTATCTAGTTTATTTTGATATTCTTCTTTTACAACATTAAAAAGTTCCTCTGGGCTAAGATCGCAATCATTAGTTAACCACTTCTTTATAGTAGCGGTAATTCCAGCCCTAAAAAAGTTAATGTGATAGTCTAAATGCTGATTATTGAATAGACTTTGAGCTAGATCGGTATCATAAACGTCTATATTAACATTGAGCTCTAATCCGAGCTTAAAATAGGTTTTATACAGAATCTTGTTCTCTTTAATATGCCAAAAAAGTTTTAAAAAGTTGTTTGAATTTTCTTTAGCACTATTTTCATATTCATATAAATCATTAAAATCTTTTAACATGCGATCTTGAAGTTTTTCAATCAAGTCAAACACATCGACAAAATTAGCATAAAAGGTTGAGCGATTAACATCGGCTTCTTTACATATTTCAGTAATAGAGACCTTATTAACAGACTTATCTTGCAGTAAATTAACAAAAGCATTTTCGATGTTAGTAATTGACCTTTTTTTTGCACGATTGTTTTTCTTATTTGGCATACACATCATCTCTATTAACTTGATAAACACCTTAATATTAAAAAATATTTTACGAAACTCGTAATGCTACTTCTGGGTATCTTATCTGATTCGTTTTCATTAATCCAACAATTGTTGATATATTGATGATTGTTTTCAATTATAAACCACGATAGACTGAAATCACAACAACAAGGAGGACGCAAAAATGGCTAAATCAAAATTAATCAAAACAAACAAAAAGATTGCAGATACAGTGGTGGGTTTACACAACAAAATTAAAGATGGCGTTGTCGGTGGGTATAGCAAAGTTGAGGATAAGTTTATCGACCAGTATTTGACAAAAGATGGTGAGAGTGTTGAAGATGCTCGCAAAAGAGTTAATTCAGAAAATAAAGACAAATTAGAATCAATGGAAAAACAGCAAAAGGAAATTTCTAAAAAGGCTAATGATAAAGCATTCGGAAAGTAATGTATGAAGAAAAATACTTTTGTTTATTTGATTGTTTCGACAATCGGTGGAATTCTGTTTGCTTTGGGTATGGTTGGTAGTTTGATTCCCAAAAATAAATACTTTTATCTCAGCCTATTGCTTGGTATCTCAGGATTGCTTGTATTACTATTAGCATTAATTGCATACCGGCGTTCGATGAATAAAAAGGGACCACGGCCAACCAAAACAGTATTAAAAATTAGTACATTAATTGTTGGTAGTTGCCTTTTATTAGGCACAGGCATGAGTTTGGTTATGGTTTACAGTCAAATTATTTTGGGAATTTTGCTAGGAATCGTTGGATTATTGTTACTATTTGGCCTAATACCACTAACTATTGGAATTAAAAAATAGATTAATAGTAATCCATAGCCATTAGATAAGATACTAAATGTGGTGATTGACGACTATCCTCTTGAAGCTAAAAATTAAATCTATTAATTCTACTAAACTTTCTTTAATTGATCGCTACGAATTTCTAATTAATATCTATTCAAAGGATCGGAAACCGTCGTCTATCTCTGATGAATCAATGGGAAAAACTTACAGCTTATATCAGCAAAGAGTCATTTAAGAATCTTCTACTAGCCAGTAGTAGCTTGATGATAAATCGTGTGAATAAAAGATCAATAAAATCATTGCAGTAAAATTTAATGGTTTTATTGATCTTTTCAACTCATGTCTGTGCAATTTACTGCCCTATATGACACTTACTAACTTTTCAAGATTCTGATTTACCTAAGCAATTCATATTATATTTTAAATTCTTAAAATTTCTTAACTTTGGGATTATCGGGATACTTGGGCATGTTTTTTAATTCATTCTCCACAACACCAAACCTTCGAATCATTCGTCCAAAATATGCCAACTAATATTTCGTTCCTTGTCAGGTATTGCCAACTTAAAGCAATCTAACGTAACAAAAAGTAACAATATTCACTGAATCTTCCCAATAAAAAGCAGTAAGCAAAAAGCCATGGCCCCTTTGAGGGAAGCCATGGCTTTTAATGTTTATTATCGTTTGTTATTAAAGTTTTTCTTTACTTACAATGTTCAACTTTTCATCCAAGTCATAAACAACTGGTTGACCTGTTGCCATTTCAACACCCATGATGTCTGCATCTGAGATGTCTTCAATGTATTTTGTAAGGGCACGTAATGAGTTACCATGTGCTGCGATGATGACGTTCTTGCCTTCAAGTAACTTAGGAGCAATTTCGTCTTCCCAGAATGGGTTCTAAAAGAGCTAATAAAGCCTATAATACCGCTATTTTTCATTAAATATTAAGTTGACAACTTGGACCAGATTTCGTCAAAATAAAGATACAGAACGTTATGAAAAGGCACTTTAGCACACTAAAATTAATTATGTCTTCATTTCAAAAATTTAGCAGGGAAGACTAAATTACACATCAGAGATGAATTGAAAAGTATACCCTATTTGCCCTAAACACCCTATGAATACTTTCTATAGTTTTTAATCGCATATCAAATTTCACATGTTCAAGAATTTTTGTCTTTCTTCATTACTGTCCTTTTTACTGAAGATTTTCAAGAAGTTATTATAATCACCCATTCTATCGGCCAAAATTGGAATTAACTTTATCCCATTTTTTGAAGTATCAACTTGATTTAATCCCCAATTTTTAAGCAGCTCCAATAACTCATCAGAAATGCGAACATCCCTTTCGTATATTTCATTAAGCCCCCAATCATTTTTACTTTGAGATAAGTCCAAAATAATTTGAACATTTGATTGTGCATAGCTTGCTAACTTCTTTTGAAAATATCCGTTGCTAGCGATAATATTCAATCTTTTTTCAAAAGGTATTTTGTTACCAATATGTTCAACCAATTCTTTTATTTCTTCATCTGTAGCTGATGAAAAATAACTAGGCTGCCATTTTTGAGGTAAAATATGTTCTATTTCCCATCTATCAGGTAATAATTTTTCTTGATGTTGATAAGAAATAATTTTCAAAATCATCCTTACTGTATTTCTATGAGCATTTTTTATTTTATCTTTCAATTCCTGCTCATTAATTTCCTTAAAATCAAATTTAGGTGTTGGAGACTTTATAATTTCTGCATTCAAATTTAGAATCCCACGTTTAACAGCATTAATTGTTGGCGTAACAATATATCTGGCAGCTAAAACAGCGAGTAAATGCTTTAAAAATCCCAAAAACTTTTTCTCAAAAAATTTATCTTGATGATAGTTCAGATAATATATTACTACTGGATATTTCCAGAACTCATTTGGGTACGAAGAAAGGCAATCTAAAACCTGCTGAATTTTAATATTTTTTGACCATTCTTCATTGTCTAAAATTATTCTATTATTAATTACAAACCAGAGATTTAATACAACTTCTAAATCTATCATCACATTATTTTTATATAGTTTTTCGAAATTATTTTTGGAATAATATTTGCGAATACCAGGTGTTGTTGTATTTCGATCATTTTCAAGTGCCCTCAAATAAAACATATAGTAATAAAATAACTTTTGGATGCTCTCACCTGCACTAGATGCATCATCATCTAATCTTTGCCACTCATCAATAAATTTTTTCTTTCCAGATTGATTTAGATTATTATAAATCTTTGCTTTAAAAATATCAGAATCGGATAGTGCTAATCCACGATCATTAAGCGTAGAAAAAATTGTCAATGCTGTATCCTGAGAATCTGCTGTAATAGGCAATAAAATTGCTTTATTTAATACATTTCTAATAAACCAGTAAAAAAGTTCTGGTTGAGCAGTTGCATATTTCTCGATTAGATCAACAAATAGATTATAGTTTTTTGAGTAATTATCCTTTGAGTCTATTTTTGTAGAACCTGATATTAATATTTCTGAAAAAACCTTATTACCTTCATCCCCCATCACCCGTGAAACAATCAATGTTTTTTCAAAGTTTACTGCTGCGGTTAATTCGTTTTGTTCCCACAAAGTAGATTCAATTTGGGACTTGAAGTTCTTTGACTCCGCCGTTTCCACCATTGATGTTAATTTTGAATAAATTGCTCTTAACAATAAAAATAAAGAGGTAATTCGTTGTTGACCATCAATTATCTCTTGTTCACCATTATCGTTCTCATAGGCAACAATCGTTCCCAGAAAATAAGTACTTTCATTGTTATTTTCCGTATACTCAGTCAGATCATCAAAAAGTGTCTGTATTTGCTCATCTGACCAAGCATATGGTCTTTGATATTCTGGTATTACAAATTTCTTATTTTTGCCAGTTTCCAATAATTGCTTAACACTCTGCTTATTAACTTCAATTGTCGTAGTCATATTCTAATCTCCACTTACATATTATTTTTACTTTCCCCACTAGTAATCATTGTTAGGGTAGATAGTAAACCTTGTTATCTTTCAAAAGCAATTTAGTATCTTGTGTAAATAGGTCCAAGGTTACTTCTTCAGGTTCAATATTTTTTAAATTTCGTTGATGTTGAATTAGTTCTTCTGCATCCAAATCTATCTTTTCATATTGCCATTCTTCATTTATCTTAGCTGCTAAGCCAAAAAACATTCCCTCAAGACCTTGTTTAGAGTACCTGTGGTGTTCCAAATCCACATCATATTCATCTTGCTCTTTTGTATGCCATCCCTTTATACTCTCAAAAATTTGATTAGTTTTGTTCAAATATTCCTTGTATACATTAAAATATCCTTGTCCTATTCCATTTCTATTACTGAATAGTAATGAAAGACGACCAATTTCCTTAAGAATTGATAATAAGCTTTGTTGAAAAAATAATAATGCTTTTAATTCATTTACTTTCTTTAAATAACCATCAAATCTATTTATATCTGAATTTGTTACCAAAGAACTGATTTCATCATTAACCTGTTCCATCAGTTGTGTTGCTGTATCACGATAGTTCATTAAGGTATTTCTGTGTACAGTTCTAGTCTCAACATC
>NZ_JBDNTS010000021.1:0-35725 GCF_047719775.1 Liquorilactobacillus sp. | reverse complement strand
TATTATCACTATATCCCATATCCTGCCCCGAATAGTTGTTGAATTAAAGTATTCTGAAAATTTTCGTAACTTTAACAGAGTTCTTAACTTAGGATTCATTAAAAAAGAAATTCTTACATTCAAATAATTTTGAATTTGTAAACCCTGACTATCATTAATTGCATAATTTTCAACTATATTTTTAAAAGTTATAGATAATTCCCTAAATTCCCTCAATTTAACCTGATTGTCAGCATTAAAAGAGACTAGTTTACTACGGACACTCCATGCAGTAGCAAGCCCTAAAGTATTTTCTTGATGAATTCTGTAATCAATTAATTGTTCATTCAAAAAACAACAATTATTATTTAATGATGCCAACAAATTCATGTACCAATCATGTGCAACAACAAAATTGTATGTTTTTAAAAATTGTTCTTTAATTTTTCTAGTAATGCACATTGAACAGCCTGGAGAAATATTTCTTTTAATCATATTTTCTAGTCCAAAGAAATTTAGATTTTGCAAAGTATTTTCTGAATAGAGCAAATTAGCATTGTAGAAATTTTTTCTAGGTTTTATTTCAACTGCATTTAAATTTTGGTCAACTAGTTTGATTCCACAATTAAGAGTTTCGATTTGCGGATTTTCCTGTATTTTTTTGCTCATAGTAGATATTTTATTAGCCATCCAGACATCATCCTGATCAGACAAGAAGATAATATCCCCATTAACTAATTTCAAAAGATCATAAAAATTTTTTTTAAATCCTTTATTGCTACTGTTAACTTCGAAATTCCATTTTTTCAGGTTATTATTAGCAATAAAACTTTTTACAATTTCTGCTGTTTTATCCTCTGAACAGTCATCACGAATTATTACTTCATCAGCTTGTAATTCCTGATTCTTTATTGAGTATAATTGTTCTTTAATAAATTTTTCACCATTATAGGTTGCCATGACTACAGATATCATTTATTTAATTCTCCTTACTTTCACTATATCGGTAAATGTAACTTGGCTATAAAATACGCAATTCTGAGATAGAAAACTATGTTGATTCTTATCTTTGTTATTAAATCTAATTTTTGTATTTTATTAAAATCTCTAAAAAATTGTACCATTGTTGGTACAATTTTTGGTTTCTTTATCTCCAACTCGATTTTAGCTTTCTTGTTATCAAAACCTATAGAATTATTACTATGTAACCTGTACTGGATTAAATTATCGTTATAAAAAAACACACCTTCATTATAAGCAGCAATCAACATCAATTGCCAATCATGGTAAACTTCTTGATTGTTTATAGCCAAATATTTATTCCTTACATTTTTAGTAAAACAATATGTACATCCTTGAACGACATTTCCTAATAATAACCGACTAAACGATATTGAAGTGATTATTTCCCTATGCTCCTTTATTACAAATGATGGTATATTATATTTTTTTTTATCTTCAATAATTTCATCTTTTTGATTAATCAAATCAAAATTTGAGCACAATAAGTCACACTTTTCACTGTTCATAAATGTAACCATTTTGCTAACCTTATCTATTCTCCATATATCGTCTTGGTCTGCCAAAAAAATAATATCTCCACTTGACATTGAAATTGCTTGCTCAAAATTTCTTACATATCCTATATTTTCTAAATTTATTTTAAGTTTAATTAAATCACAATTAAAACTATCAATTATTTGCACCGTACTATCTGACGATTTATCATCACATATAACAAGCTCATCTATTTGTTTAGTCTGTTTCAAAATAGAATTTATTTGTTCCTCTATATATTTTTCACCATTATATGTAGCCATTACTACCGAGATCTTCATAAGTTCTCCTTAACATACCATTCTTAATTTGCAAACGCCCATTACTGCTACTGCAAATTAAAAAATCTTTTTTACTTATCTCTCAGTTTATTCAATTTATCCATAAATTGCAATAGTATAGATACTAACACCTCTATTTGATTACAATATTGTATGCTGAAAAAAATAAATAGACTGTAACAAAACATCAATTTGTCCAGTCCATATTCACCGCAATTACTTCCCTTATCTCAGCCATCTCTTTGGATCTTCACGCCACTTATGCAACAACTTGCGGTCTGCTGCCGTAATTTGATTTTCCTCTGCAGCGACTTCAATCAATTCGCTATAGTTAGTTAACGTTGCAAAAGGTATGTTTACAGCTGCAAAATTCTCTTTTGCCGCCTCCAACTGGTAGCTAAAAATCCCGCAAACACCAATCACATCTGCACCTTCCTTTTGAGCAGCTTCAACAGCTTTTAAGACACTCCCACCTGTTGAGATTAAGTCATCAATCAAAACTGTTTTTTGTCCTTTTTCAACGACCCCTTCGATTTGGCGCCCTTGCCCGTGATCTTTAGGCTTCGACCGAACATAAATCATTGGCAGATTCAATTCAGCGGCAATCCAGGCAGCATGCGGGATTCCTGCAGTTGCAGTTCCTGCAATTACCTGCGCCTCTGGAAAGAGGTCACGGATTAAATTAGCAATTCCCCGAGCAATCTCCTTGCGAATCTTTGGGTAGCTGATTGTTAGCCGATTGTCGCAGTAGATAGGGCTTTTAATCCCACTCGCCCAGGTGAAGGGCTTATTAGGTGACAAGGTCACTGCATTAATCTCTAGTAAGTCTTTTGCTACTTGCTTCATTATTTTGCATCCTCCCATAACTTCTTAACCGTTTGATATGTCTTGACGCGATCCTTTGCCTGCGTGATTGCTCTTCCTACAACAATTGCACTGCTTTGATTTCTAGCAGCCTCATCTGGTGTCATCACACGCTTTTGATCGCCACTAGCTCCCCCTGCTAAGCGAATTCCTGGAGTTACTCGCAAAAAGTTTTTGCCAGTTTCTGCAGCAATGATCCTCGCTTCTTGGGCAGAGCAGACAACCCCGTCCATTCCTGAATTTTTTGCCAGTCTTGCATAATTCAAGACACTTTCTTTTAATGGGACTGATACTAATTGTTCTTCTTCAACCATTTGCTGATTTGTCGAAGTCAACTGCGTAATTGCCAGTAATCTTGCAGTTTGTTTCCCATTGCTTCCATCCAGCATTCCAGATTTTGCAGCCGCCATCATTTCGCTACCGCCACTTGCATGCAGTGTTGTCAAATCAACTCCAATCTTCCCCAAAACCTTCATTGCACTTTCCACTGTATGTGGGATATCGTGACATTTTAAATCAAGGAAAACATCATGTCCCATTGCCTTGATTTCTCTAACCATATCTGTACCTTCACTGTAGTAAAGTTCCATCCCAATCTTAACAAATAAAGATTCATCTTTGGGAAATTCGGATAAAAATTGCACGGTTTCATTGCGACCGGGAAAATCCAGTGCAATAATCGGACGTTCAATTCGCATCAGCGATTACTCCTAACTTCTTCAATTAGAGCTTGTAAACTTGTTATTCCAAGTTCATCCAGCTTAGCAGGTAATTCTTCAATTAAATCGAGGCAGGCAGTTGGATTTTTAAAATGTGCCGTTCCTATCGCAACAGCATGTGCACCTGCAAGGTACATCTCAATTACATCTTCAGCATTTTCAATTCCACCTGAAGCAATAATTGGCAAGTCAACAGCATGACTTACTTGATAAATCATTCTGACAGCCAATGGTTTAATTGCTCTTCCAGATAATCCGCCTGTTCCATTACCTAAAACTGGTTTTCTAGTTTTAATATCGATTTTCATTCCCAAAGCTGTATTAATCATGCTAAGCCCATCGGCACCTGCAGCAGCAACAGCCTTTGCTACTTCAACGATATCTGTAACATTAGGCGTTAATTTAACGAAAACCGGAATACTTGTAACTTCTTTGACTGCTCTCGTTAGTTCAGCCGCAACCTTAGGGTCAGTTCCAAACAACATTCCGCCTTCGTGAACATTTGGACATGAAATATTCAGCTCTATTGCATTAACTAAGCCTGATTCGCTCAATGCCTTAGCCACTGCTACATACTCGGATTTGGTTGATCCAGCAACGCTTGCAATCAGTGGCAGGTCTGGTACTTTCGCTCTTAATT
The DNA here is from genome assembly GCF_047719775.1 of Liquorilactobacillus sp. NCBI lineage: Bacteria > Bacillati > Bacillota > Bacilli > Lactobacillales > Lactobacillaceae > Liquorilactobacillus > Liquorilactobacillus sp. Next base: position 31,685 of record NZ_JBDNTS010000021.1, on the reverse strand, counting down.
CAGGGATTTTCTGTGATAAAATTACCGATAATCCTGGATTTTTTAAACCAACTGCATTTAAAGCGCCATCTTCTACAACTGCCACTCTTGGTTCTGGATTACCTTCTCTTTCAGTCAAAGTTGCCGATTTCAAGATAATCGAACCCAATTGATTTAAATCATACATTTGTGCAAATTTATTGTCGCCAAAACCAAAGCATCCACTGGCTGGCATCACCGGATTTTTAAGTTCCAAGCCAGGCAATGAAACTGCTAAACGAGAATCTTCCATAAATACCCCACCTTTATATAACGATTGTTAAAACTATCTTATAACGTCAGTCGCAAAAGTACGATTCTCCATTGCTCGCACCAAAGCATCAGCTGTATTCAACGAGGTCAACAAGGGAATATTATGTTCAATCGCCGTTTGCCGAATTGTGAATCCATCTGAGGTCACTTCTTGATCGTGGCTCATTGTATTAATAACCAACTGGATCTTGCCTTCCTTGATGATTTTCAAGATATCTAAGTCAGATTTGCCAGCTTCGCCAATTTTATTCACTGTCATTACATGCAAACCACGTTCCTTCAAAAAGGCCGCTGTCCCATTTGTTGCAAATAAACGATATCCTATTTGGCTGAATCTCTGCGCAACCGGTAAAATAGTTTCTTTATCGCTACTATCAATTGTTAATAAGACATTTCCACTCAGAGGCAGTTCCATCTTAGCTCCAGCAAAGGCCTTGAGCAATGCTTTCTCGAAAGTATGGTCGCTTCCCATTACCTCACCGGTCGACTTCATTTCAGGCCCTAGGTAACTATCGACATCTTCCAACTTACTGAATGAGAATACTGGTGCCTTAACATGAATTGTCTTACTCTCTGGATACAAACCAGATTTGAAACCTAGTTCTTTAAGCGATTGTCCCAAGATTACCTTAGTAGCCACTTGCGCCATTTCAATTCCTGTAATTTTACTTAGAAATGGCACCGTTCGACTTGCTCGCGGATTGACTTCCAACACATATGCCTCATGATCATGAATAATAAACTGAATGTTCATAATCCCAACACACTTCAAAGCAACAGCCAGCTTCTTAGTTGCTTCGACAATTTGCTGTTTAATATCTTCGCTGAATGATTGTGGCGGATATACAGCCATCGAATCACCTGAGTGGACACCCGCATGCTCGATGTGTTCCATAATTCCTGGTAATAAGACATCTTTTCCATCACAGATTGCATCAACTTCACATTCCATTCCCTCAAGATATGCATCAACCAGAATTGGATGATCAATCGCAGCCCTTGTATTATGTTCAAGATAATCATTTAATTCAGTTACATCGTTAACAATTTCCATTGCACGTCCACCAAGTACATAACTAGGTCTTACCAAGACTGGATAGCCAATCTCAGCGGCAATCTCTAGAACCCCTGCTTGCGTTGTTGCAGTCTTACCGATTGGCTGTTTAAGTCCTAGATTATTGATGACTTGATCGAATAATTCGCGGTCTTCTGCACGGTCCAGATCTTCAACTGTTGTTCCCAAAATTTTAACCCCATTTTCAACCAGACCAGCTGCTAAATTAATTGCGGTCTGCCCACCAAATTGGACGATTACTCCAAGCGGATTTTCCAATTCAATAACATTTAAAACATCTTCCAGAGTCAGCGGTTCAAAATATAGCTTATCGGAAACAGAGAAATCAGTCGACACTGTCTCTGGATTACTATTCATTACAATTGCTTCGTATCCCAGTTTTTGAATCGCCTTAACACTGTGAACCGTTGCATAATCAAATTCGACTCCTTGTCCAATGCGGATTGGGCCAGATCCAATTACAAGAATTGACTTTCTATCAGAGGGAACACTTTCATTTTCCAAATCATAAGTACTATAGAAGTAAGGTGTCTGTGATTCAAATTCAGCTGCACAAGTATCAACCATTTTGTACACCGGAATTATTTTATTTTCTTTGCGTAAGGCACGTACCTTGCTTTCCTTTAAATTCCAAAGTTTAGCAATTGTCAGATCACTAAAGCCATATCTTTTTGCGGTTTCAAGTGATTCTAAGTCGTTTGGATGCTTGCAGATTTCAACTTCTAATTCTGTAATATGCTTCAATAAATCAAGAAAATAGATATTAATCTTTGTTAATTCATGAACTTCTTCAATCGTGTAACCTCGTCTGAATGCCTCAGCCAAATAGAAGATGCGGTCATCTTGTGGATGCATAATCTTCTCTTCAAGCTTCTGATCAGTAGCTGCTTGTGCCTCATCAGACAACAAATCTTTTTCGTCAATCTCAAGTGAACGAACTGCCTTTTGCAATGCCTCTTCCGCAGTTCGACCAATCGCCATGACCTCACCAGTTGCTTTCATCTGTGTTCCCAACTTACGGTTTGCGCGCGCAAATTTATCAAAAGGCCACCGTGGAATCTTAGCCACAACATAATCAAGAGCTGGTTCAAATTCAGCATATGTTGTTCCAGTAACTGGATTCTTGATTTCATCTAGAGTCAGTCCAACTGCAATCTTAGCTGCCATCTTCGCAATGGGATAACCCGTCGCCTTGGAAGCAAGTGCCGAAGAGCGGCTCACACGTGGATTAACTTCAATCACATTATAATTAAAGCTATTCGGATCAAGAGCAAGCTGAACATTGCAGCCCCCCTCAATCTTCAATGCACTAATCAAGCGCAGTGAGACATCACGCAACATCTGATATTCACGATCGGCAAGTGTCTGTGTTGGAGCAAAAACAATCGAATCACCCGTATGGATTCCCACTGGATCAAAATTTTCCATACTGCAGACAACCATTGTGTTACCCGCATGATCACGCATAACTTCAAATTCGATTTCTTTATATCCTGTAATACTTTTTTCAATCAGACATTGTGTGACTGGTGACAAATCCAGACCGTTGGCTGAAATTTGGTCCAACTGCTCCTTATTGTCGCAAAGTCCGCCACCGGTTCCGCCCATTGTAAAAGCTGGGCGCACAATTACCGGATATCCGATTTCATCAGCGAAATCAAGTGCCTCTTGTGTTGTATTAACAGTCTTTGATGGTGGAACAGGTTCGTTTAAGTCATTCATTAGTTCTTTGAACAATTCACGATCCTCAGCCTGATTAATGGCCGTCAGCTTGGTCCCAAGCAATTCAATCTCAAGTTCATCCAATATTCCTGTCTCGGACAATGACATTGCCATGTTTAGCCCAACTTGACCACCAAGCGTTGGTAAAATTGCATCCGGATATTCTTGTCGGATAATTCGAGAAACAGAATCAGTTGTCAGTGGCTCGATGTATACACGATCAGCAATTTCCGTATCAGTCATAATTGTTGCGGGATTCGAGTTGACCAAAACAACTTCATATCCTTCTTCGCGCAGTGCCATACAAGCCTGTGTCCCAGAATAATCAAATTCGGCTGCCTGTCCAATAATAATTGGACCAGAGCCAATTACCATAATTTTGTGAATATCAGTTCTCTTAGGCATTACGTTCATCCTTTCTCGTATCAATTACATGCATAAAATCATCAAAAATGTCGACTGCATCATGGGGACCAGGTGCAGCATCTGGATGAAACTGCACGCTAAAAGCTGGATAATTTTTGTGTCGGAGTCCTTCAACAGTTCCATCATTGATCTCACGGTACGTAATATTCATTACATTATTGTCGACAGAATCTGGTGCCACTGCATACCCATGATTCTGTGAGGTAAAGCAGATTCTCCCACTCGCAATTTCTCTAACAGGATGATTAAAACCACGATGGCCGAATTTCATCTTGAACGTGTCGGCACCATTAGCTAGTGCAAATAATTGATGCCCTAGGCAAATTCCAAAAAGCGGTAATTTCTTTTCAATTTTTTGAATCATTTTGATGGCTCCAGGAAGCGACTTAGGATCACCAGGTCCATTTGATAATAAGACTCCATCCGGCTTTAACTTGAAGATGTCTTCTGCTGTAGCATTATAAGGTAATACGATGGTATTGCAATTGCGTTTAGCTAGCTCTCGTAAGATACTGTGCTTCAATCCAAAATCAATTACTACAACATTGCGCTTACTTCCTGGGTTCGGATAAGGTTTGCTTGTTGACACCTGTGCAACAAGATTTTCATTAACAACCGTCGCATTTAACTGTGAGAAAGCATGCTCAAAATCATCAGTAGCATCAATAATTCTGCCTTTCATAGTTCCAACCGAGCGCAGCTTCTTTGTTAGTGCACGCGTATCAATCCCTGTAATTCCAGGAATTTGCATCTGTACCAAGAAATCTGCAAAACTACTTTGTTGTCGCCAATTACTTGAGACTCGTGCTAGTTCATGACAGATAACGCCTTTGCATCCTGGTTCGATTGATTCATAATCATCAAGATTTACCCCGTAATTGCCAATTAAAGGGTTGGTAAACACTAATATTTGGTTTGCAAAAGACTGATCTGTAACAGCTTCCTGATAACCTGTCATTCCCGTCGTAAAGACGACCTCCCCAGTAGTCGTGCTATTTGCACCAAAACCTTCTCCTTTGAAGATGCTGCCATCTTCTAAAATCAAATAACGTTTCAAGTTCAGTCCTCCTTTTGATAAACGAGCTTTCCATCAACAAATGTCATAATTGTCTTGCCATATACTTTATCACCTGTAAAAGGTGTATTTGTCCCCTTTGAGAGATATTCTTCTTCTTTTATTTCGGATTCCTTATCTAAATCGAACACAGCTATGTCTGCAGGCTTGCCAATTAGCAATTCTCCTGCATTCTTCATTCCAAAAGCTTTTGCTGGTGCGCTGCTCATTTTATCCAACAGCATTTCTAGCGTTAACTTACCGCTCTTCACAAAATGTGTATACAACAATGTGAAGGCCGTCTCACTCCCGGTTATTCCAAAAGATGCCTGACACATCCCACCAACTTTTTCTTCATGACTATGTGGTGCATGATCTGTAGCAATCATATCGATTGTGCCATCTAACAATCCTGCCAGTAGAGCTGCTTTATCACTTTCATCGCGTAGCGGAGGATTCATCTTGAAATATGCATCATCACTCGGAATATCCTCATCACTCAGTAAAAGGTGATGTGGCGCAACTTCACACGTTACATTGATTCCTTTTGACTTCGCCAAACGCATCAATTCAACACTTTCTTTTGTTGATAAATGACATGCATGATAGTGTACCCCAGTTTTTTGTGCAAGGATTAAGTCGCGTGCTAGTTGAGATGATTCACTCAGACCGAGCATTCCCGGAAGTCCCAATTCATGTGAACGACTACCTTCATTCATCACTCCATCATTCAGTAATGAATTATCCTCAATATGTTCAACAAGTGGCATTCCTAAGTCAGCAGCCTGTTTCATTGCTTGATACATCGTTCCCGCAGTCTGGATTCCACTTCCATCATTACTGTAGGCAAATGCTCCGGCTTGTTTTAAAGCGGCAAGATCACTAATTTGCTCACTTTTTAATCCCGCAGTAATTGCTGCATACTGCTTAATATGAACAACACCGTCAGCTTTATTTTTGGCAATTACATTCACTAAGCGTTCAGCCGTATCAGGAACCGGATTTAGGTTTGGCATTGCGCAAACAGTTGTAAAACCGCCATGTGCCGCTGCGAGACTGCCTGTTTTGATAGTTTCCTTATAAGTAAAACCAGGTTCTCTATAATGAACATGCACATCCACGAGTCCAGGAGAAACCAATTTGTTTGAAACATCAATCTTATTGATATCTCCAAGCAGTCGTCCAAGATTTTGTCCAAAAGCTGTAATTAACCCATTTTGTACAAGCAAATCCATTTTTTGCAGCTTACCAGCTTGATATACGAGCCCATTTTCAAGTAAAAAATTCATTTTAGAGTCCTCCCAAATGTCTGCCTGCAATAACTGCTTCAAGCATTGCCATCCGCATGTACACACCATTTTGCATTTGCTTAACAAATCTTGACTTAGGTGCTTCAACCAATTCTGAAGCAATCTCAACCCCGCGGTTTATTGGGCCGGGATGCATTATGATGGCATCTTTCTTCATTTTTCCATAGCGCTCAAGTGTTAAACCATATTGTTCATGGTACTGCACAGCAGAAAAGCTTGTTTCTTTAGTATGTCGTTCATGCTGGACTCTTAATAACATCACTACATCCACTTGCGTAATCAATTTATCGACTTCCAAATACTCACCATATTCCTCAAATTCTTTTGAATACCAGTAGCTCGGCCCTGCAAAAAAAACTTGTGCTCCGAGTTTTTTTAATAACTGCATATTGCTGCGTGCCACCCTAGAGTTACTCAAATCACCAATAATTGCGACTTTTAGTTTCTTAAAAGTTCCAAATTGCTCATAGATTGTCATCATATCCAGTAACGACTGCGAAGGATGCTGCCCACTGCCATCTCCCGCATTTACCACACCAATCGCAAGTTTTTGCATTGGTTCAAGTTCAATTAACTTCTTATAATATTCATTTTCCTGATGACGCATAATTGCTAGATTAACTCCAATCGCATTCAAGGAAAGCAATGTGTCATAGAGCGTCTCGCCTTTTTTTACCGAACTGGCAGCAGGATCAAACGGAATTATCTGTAATCCTAGCTTACGTTCAGCCATCTCAAAACTACAATGTGTTCGTGTACTGTTCTCAAAAAACATGTTAACGGCATAGACAGGTTGTTCAAATTGTGGTATTGCTCCGCCATTCTTAAAATAAATTGCACGTTCAATCAACGCCCGAACCTGATCATCATGTAGCTCCTTGACTGTTACAAAATGCTGCAACTTCACGTGACTTTCTAGCTCTAACATTCCTTATCTCCTACCTTTCGCTTACTGCTTTCTCAGGAAGAACCAAATTCAAAATTATGCCAAAGACTGTTGCTAACGCGATACTTGTCAATTGGAAGCTTCCTAATTGCAAGTAAGTTCCACCAATCCCAATAACTAGGATAACTGATGTAATAATCAAATTTCGCTTTAATTCATAGTTTACTTTGTTGTCTACCAAGATTCTCAAGCCATTCGATGCGATCATTCCAAATAACAAGAAGCTAATTCCGCCAATTACTGGACTTGGAATTGAATGTATTAATGCACTGATCTTGCCTATAAAGCTGAACAAAACTGCAAAGCTTGCTGCTCCACCAAGTACCCAGATACTGTGAACTTTTGTCATTGCGAGTACTCCAATATTTTCACCGTATGAGGTTGTAGGAGGTCCCCCAACAAACCCTGCAATAATTGATGATAGTCCATCTCCAAAAAGCGTGCGGTGCAGACCTGGATCTTCGAAGAAATTCCGCTTGGTTAATTTATTCAAAACCATTACATGTCCCATATGTTCAGTCATTGTTACAAAAGCAATTGGAGCCATTCCGATAATTGCTGCCGGATACCACTTAAAATCATAGTTGACGAACATTGCATCAAAGGCTGGCAGAGAAAACCATTTTGCTTCCGCAACCGACTTGAAATCGACAATCCCAAGAACTAATGCTAAGACATAACCGCAGACAATCCCAAGTAATACTGGAATCATACTAGGAAAGCCTTTGAGAAACATGTTAAAAATAATTGTTATTAATAAAGTACAGATTGCAACTATAAAATATTTCAAGTCATAATGTGTTCCATTCATCATTGCATTGGTTGCTGCTGTTGTCGCAATTGAAAGTCCAATAACAATAACGATTGGTCCGACAACAACTGGAGGTAAAATTTTATTAACCCAGTTACTACCAAAACGGCTGACAATCAAGGAAACAATTAGATAGACTAGTCCAGCTGAGATCGCACCTTGTGCAACTGCAGGATATCCGTCAGTCTTCATTAGTACCTGCATTGTTCCAATAAAGGCAAAACTCGAACCAAGATACGCTGGAATTTTTGCCTTAGTACATACTATATAAACTAAGGTTCCAACTCCTGAACTAAACAACGCAATACTAGGATTAATTCCTACTAAGAGCGGTACAAGGACAGTTGCCCCGAACATTGTAAATAAATGCTGAATCGACAATACCAGCCAATAACCAAAACTTGGTCGATCTTTGATATCTAGTAAAGCCTCATCGTTCCTAAATTCCTTTTGTTCCTTTAAATTCATCTTCATTCTCCTTCTATACAAAAAAACCTGAATCTTGCTTGATCCAGGTCGGCATAAGGTCAGGGTAAGTCCCTCATTTAAGGGGCTGGCTCTTCAACCTTTTTGCTCTCTCTGGAGTCAATTAAATGGTCGCAACTATTAGATTTTTTCTATCTTGATTGAATCCTTTTCATCAATTTCCTCAACCTCAACAGAAATTTGTTCGTCAAGTGATGTAGGAATATTCTTACCGACAAAATCTGCACGAATTGGTAATTCACGATGCCCACGATCAACCAATACTGCCAGATTAATTTTCTTGGGACGACCTTGATCCATCAATGCATCAAGTGCTGCACGAATCGTACGTCCAGTAAATAATACATCATCAATTAAAATAACTTGTTTCTCAGTAATATCAAAATCAAGTTTTGCTGAATTAACAATTGGTTCATTCTTGCTCGCAGCATCGTGACGATCATCACGATATAATGAAATATCGAGTTCTCCGACAGGAACATTTGCCCCTTCAAGCTGTTGTAAACGTTGTGCAATTCTCTTCGCGAGATAAATGCCTCGAGTTTTAATACCAACAATTACCAAGTCCTCGATGCCCTTATTCTTTTCGATAATTTCATAAGTCATTCGCGTTAAAGCACGTTTCATTGCCATTGAATCAACAACTTCTTTAGCCATTTTTTCCTCTCCTTTTTGTCATTTGTCCATTAAAAAAGCCACCTAGCCAAATGGCTAAGTGGTAGACTTCTGTCTTTATTCCGAGTTCAATTAAGACACTGCCTTCTTAGCCTCACGGGACTATGTTTAAAGGACCTTGATTAGATACTAATTTACTAGAGATTATCTTGTTTGTCAAGATAGTCCAATGTTTTTCTAAAAATTTCTGGTAAGGGCACATCGAAAATCAACTCTTTACCAGTTCTTGGGTGCTTGAACCCGAGCTTACCAGCATGTAAAAACTGGCCATTACCCTTAATCGTTTTAGTTGGACCATAAAGCGGGTCACCAACTAGTGGATGTCCAATATATTTTAAATGCACTCTGATTTGATGAGTCCGTCCTGTCTCCAAAATACACTTGAGTAACGTGTAATTATGGTAGCGTTTGATAACAGAAAAATGTGTTACTGCGTTTCGTCCACCTGAAACAACTGCCTGCTTCTTGCGTTCCTTTGGTGATCGTCCTAGCGGGGCATCAATCTTCCCGCTATCTTCTTTAATAACACCATGAACCAAAGCAGTATACTCTCTAATATTTGTCTTGGCTTTCAGTTGTGCCGCGAGACTACGATGTGCCTGATCATTTTTAGCAACCATTAACAACCCTGAAGTGTCTTTATCAATACGATGAACAATCCCGGGACGGAATTCACCATTGATTGTCGACAGTGGACTATGCGCCAACAAAGCATTGACCAGTGTCTTGTCTGGATGACCTGGTGCCGGATGGACTACCATACCTTGAGGCTTATTAATCACTAGGACGTCTTCGTCTTCGTACACCACTTCCAATGGAATCTTTTCTGGCTGGACACTAATTTCTTTGACAGGAGGAACAGTTAGTTCAACTTGATCATTTTCTCTTACTTTATAGCTGGGCTTCGCTGGCTGTGAATTTACTAAAATTGCCCTTTCAATCAACCATTGTTTTAACTGTGATCGAGAATATTCAGGAAAAAGTTCGGTCAAAGTCTTGTCCAGTCTTCCTCTTTGTGTACCAATTATTTTTTTTTCAGTCATTCTTATCATCCCGTAACATGGCAATTATGATAACCAGCACACCCACAGAGAGCGCTGAATCGGCAACATTAAAAATAGGAAAATTAATAAAATCAAGTTGCAACATATCAACTACATATCCTATTCTGATTCGATCAATGAAATTGCCTAGCGTTCCACCTATCATCAAACTAATTCCAAGGGCATACACCCAATTCTTCCATAGCTTAAAAAAAAGATAACCTAACACACCTAGAGCAATCACGGTTATTAAAAATAAGAACCATTTTTGCCCAGTAAAAATATTCCACGCCGCCCCATAATTACGAATATGGGCTATTGATAAAGTAGATGGAATAAGTTGAACACTGCTATTCAGCGGAATGTTACTTACTACCAATAATTTTACTATTTGATCCAGTAAGATAATTGCAAAAATCAAAAAGATATATAGCGCCATTATGACGTATCCTCGCTTTCAGTATACCTCTGTTCTTTTACAGAAACAGCATATGTAATTCAAGCCTATATTATACCGCACTTAAAGAAAACCTTAAACCCTTGTTTCATCAAAAATAAATATCATCTTGGAATTTGGAGGGAGTGTGCCATAAGTCGAGAAAATTTTAGTATCAATTAGAAATTGCGAACATAGTGAGAATTTTGCTATGAGTAATTCGAAGTTAGACGGAAAATTTTGACTTAAGAACCATGTTTATCCGTAATAATATAGAGAAACTAGACCAAAATTTAACTTTTGACCCAGCTCATGGAACAAAGGTTATCCTTTGCAGCAGCAAACTATATTTTTAAATAGCCGTTGATTATAAAAAAATGCCAAATGGACTTAATTATTTTAATTCCAATCTGAGAAAATGCTTGACCTTTTTTTAATTTAGTTTTAACCTAGTTAATAATAATTAACGTTGAAAAGATAAGTAATATTTAAGCAATATTACAGAAAGCCGATTTTGCTGAGATTCGGTTATTGCAAAAATATGAAGATGGTCTTGGAGTTTGAGTAAGGTGAGCTGTTGTATGAAGTAAACCTTACACGGGTACACCCGTTATAGTGTTCACGCATAGATTTTATTTTGTGCGTTTGAGAGCTTCTTTAGCTAAAACCGGGTGGTACCACGACAAGTCGTCCCGCAGTTTATTTTTAGACTGCGGGCTTTTTTTATTCAAAAATACGGTGCATTATCATGAATCTTAATCTAATTGTAACTGTGAAACGCCGACAATTAGAGAAAAACTAGCAAAAAAGGAGGCACATTAAAATGGCTGTAATTTATATTACCAATGGATTTACCAAAAATACAAATACTAGCCACCCAGAAACATTGGCAGTATTACTAATAAATTTAATGCCTGATCGTGCAGAAACCGAGCGCCAATTTGTCTCTTTGCTGAAAAATTCAAGAAGAGATATCACATTAACCTTTTGCTTGCCCAAAACACATACTTTAAAGAACAATGCTCGTGAATCATTAGAAAAATATGCAACTTTTGATGAAGTCAGCTCAAACTACTATGATGCATTGATCATTACTGGGGCTCCACTAGATCGTTTGAATTTTACTGCAGTCGATTATTGGAATGAATTTTCAAAGATAATAAATTGGCGTAAAACCCACGCGAACCAAAGTCTTTTCATTTGTTGGAGTGCATACGCTGCAGGAGAGATCGATGGAATTTTCAAAGGACAACAACTTACTAAAAAAATTGCAGGTGTCTATACAACCAACAATTTAATTATCCCGCATTCACGCTACTTCACAATTCCATTACGTAATTCGATTGACGGGAAAATTCTGGCTGGAAATACTGAAATTGGAGCTGTATTAATTCAAAATGAGCGATTACACTCAACCTACTTGACAGGTCACTTAGAATATCAAACTGACACCTTAGCGCAGGAATATAAGCGTGATTCACTTGCAGGACTTGCACCCCACAAACCAAATAATTATTTTGATAAGGATGATATTCCCATCAATACTTGGAATTCAACAGCTAATAGCTTCTATCGCCAATGGCTAGATAATATTATTGCAACAAAAGTATCAACTGCCCTGGGAAAGGAATAACTAATTTGAAAAAATATGAAATTGAAACACTTTTGGCCCAAGCCGGAAATCATAGCCAAGAGGATCCTTATGGAACGGTCGCAACTCCGATCTATCTCTCATCGACTTTTCGTCATGGCAAACTATCCGATGTAGACAACTTTGACTATGAAAAGCAATACGCTTATTCAAGAATGGCTAATCCAACACGAAAAATACTAGAACAAACACTCGCATTGCTGGAAGAAGGTGCCAAGGGGTTTGCTTTAAGTTCTGGAATGGCTGCAATTGAATTAGTATTCTCTCTCTTTAAAAGTGGTGACGAGATCATCTCAACGGATGACTTATATGGTGGAACATTCCGCTATTTTGACCATCTCAGTGAACATTATGGCTTTAACTTCACACAGTGGAACGGAATAGATAATGATGAACTTATCAAAAAAATTACTACTAAAACTGTCGCACTTTGGATTGAGACACCTTCAAATCCTACGATGAAAAAAACAGATATTGCAGAAATTGCTGCACTCGTTCACAAAGTCAATTCTAAGATAAAAATCATTGTGGATAATACTTTCTATACTCCAATCTACCAGAAGCCACTTAATCTTGGAGCTGATATTGTAGTTCACAGTGCTACTAAATATCTCTCTGGTCATAATGATCTTCTTGGTGGTGCAGTTATTTGCAAAGATACAAAAACTGCCGAAACTTTGACATTTAATTTCAATACCACGGGTGCTGTCCTTGATCCTTTTGATTCATGGCTGCTTTTGCGGAGTCTCAAAACACTTCCACTTAGAATGAAACAGCATACAGAAAATGCACAGAAAATTGTTAAGTTTTTATCGAAGTCACCTGCTGTATCAAAAGTCCTTTATCCTGGTGAAGGTGGAATGATTAGTTTTTACCTAAAGGATCAGTCAAAAATGGCAGCTTTCTTCGACAGATTGAAAATCATTTCGTTTGCAGAAAGTCTAGGTGGAATCGAATCTTTAGTTACAATACCCGCAAAGCAAACACACCATGATATGTCGGTTGAACAAAGAGAAAAATTGGGTATTACTGAAAACTTACTGCGTCTCTCAACTGGTCTCGAAAATAGCAATGATTTGATTGTCGAATTAAAAAACGCATTAAAGTGACTTACGTCAGCACTAAAGTACCGAGCTTCTAAGAACAAGCATAACTTATCTCATACATTTCAGTATTCGACAGCGGTTCACTCTATTACTAAGGTTTAGCCCAAATCCAGTTCCAATATACTGGAAACCAATTAACAGAATACAATTCTGGTCGGTCAAAATACTAATTCATCTTACGATTAAAATCATAATTTTTCTTAGTTACCGACCCTATAAAGGAGTCTTTTAAATGAGTAAATTCAATACCAATCTCGTTCATGGAATACCCTGTAAGGAAAATAAAACAGGAGCAGTAAATCCACCCATCTATACTTCAACCACATATGCCTATCCCAATGCAGAATCTGCAGTCCGTTGGGACTATGCTCGTTCTGGTAATCCAACACGTGAATTTTTGGAAAACCAAGTCGCACGGCTCGAAAACGGAGATAGGGGTTTCGCATTTTCATCTGGAATGGCAGCTATTCATGCGGTACTTTCAATCTTCTCACCTGGAGACCATGTAGTTATCGGAGACCAGATCTACGGTGGAACATTCCGACTATTTAATCAATTCTTCAAGCGCTGGAATATTGAATTTACCGCAGTTGACACACGAGATTCTGCCGCAGTAAAAACAGCTATTAAGCCTAATACTAAAGCAATATATTTCGAACCCATCACAAATCCACTTCTGCACGTCACAAGTGTGCGTGCTATTGCAGAGATTGCACAGCAAAATAACCTGTTAGTTATCGTAGATAATACTTTTTTAACACCCTATCTTCAACAACCATTAAATCTCGGAGCAGACATAGTTATTCATTCTGCTACAAAGTATCTTGGAGGGCATTCAGATGTAATTGCTGGAATTGTGGTTACTAAAAACAAAAAATTATCAGATAAGTTATATTTTTCCCAAAATGCTATCGGTGGGATTCTCTCCCCTGAAGACTCGAACTTAATTCGCAGAGGGATTCAAACTCTTAGTGTGCGCTTAGATCGACAATTATTAAATACGCAAAAAATCGTGGTTTTTCTTCAAAAAAGAAATGACATTAAGAAGATTAATTATCCAGGGATTGTGGGAACTCCTGAACATGATGTCGCAAAAAATGAATGCAAGGATTTCGGTGCAGTTCTATCATTTGAAGTTCAAAATATTAATGTTATCAAATTTGTTAATAATTTGAAATTGTTTCAATTAGCAGTAAGCCTAGGTGCAGTTGAAAGCCTTGCCGAATTACCAGCAAAAATGTCGCATGCAGAATTATCAGCCAAAGAACTTCTTTCTTGTGGTATTTCACCCAACCTTGTCCGCTTGGCAATCGGAATTGAAGATGCAGATGATTTAATCGTAGATTTAGAGCAGGCATTGAATGCAGCAAAATAACTTAATTTTATTTCTTTGAATTATTATTGACAGAAACTTTTTTACCTGCATTAAATAGTTTTTTTGTTCTGGATTATGTTTAGTTCAAACTGTCTAGTATAACTCTTAAGTTTATTATTTTTCGTATAAATAATAAACTTCGGTTTCCACTTCAAATCCAATGCTTCTGTATAGATGAAGTGCTATTGAATTTGAACCATCAACTGCAAGAACGTAATCTCTGCTATCCAAATTTTTAGTTGAGAACCTTTTTATTATCTTAATAATAAGAGTACGTGCGAATCCCTGTTTGCGATATTTCTTTGCAACAAAAATTCCATATAAGTAATATTCATTCTTTGCACTAATATCAACAGCGCAACAGCCAACAATTTTTTTATCATATATTAAGACAAAGTTTTTATTAGCCTCATCCGCTAAACCCTTTCTTAAATATTTTTCTGCCTCTTTTGCTGAGGAGTCAGAAAACGACTCTGTATAAATTGGTATGACCATTGGAACATCTTCTAACTCAAGTAATCGAATTTTAAAATTTGTTCGTGTAACTGTGAATTTTTGCTTAGTCTTATTTAGCCTCATCTGATATTCTGGTTCAGGATCAGCAATTAGGCCCCAATTATTCAAAAAATCTGGATTGTTGTCCAAAAAACTCTTCTCTGTAATAAACTCCCAATTCTGATAGCCAAATTCGCGTAAAACTTGATACGCATTTTGCCACAGCCTTGTCCCAATTTTTTGGTGTCTATTTTGTGGTGCAACTGTCATGAATACATCAACAGATTCATTGTGATCTCCATCTGCATAAAGCATAATAAGGCCAACTAATTTTCCAGCACTTCTAGCTGAAAAAAAGGTTGGCATTTGTGGATAATAATTAAATTGACTGCTTAAATATGGATCTTTTTTCGAACCATCATATTCATGTACTTTTTCAATCAAGTGTGTCACTTCTCGTTTTTCTACAGCAGTGAGTTCTTTAGCTTTTTTATATTCCATTATTATTTATCTGCCTCTCATAAATTATCAATTTATAGCAATATTCTAGCATGAACGCTGGATATGTCGAATTCCATTCTAATTACTGTGTTATAATTGCAAAAAATGAGGTGAGATATTTTGCGAGTAGAAAAAACAACTTTAACAAACTTATGTATGCTTACCAGTAAAGACAAAGTACTAGTTGAAAACCGTAAAAATAAAAACTAGTCGGGTATAACCTTTCCATGTGGACTTAACTGGATAGTAGTTGACTTGATTTTGTCATCAGCAAACTTCTCTCTGTACTTTATAATACCCAATTTAGGTAGCTTCAAATAATGATTATCAATCAATCTAACATTTTCCAATATATTGAAAACCAATTAACGGAATACAATTCTGGTCGATCAAGGTACTAATTCATCTTACGCTTAAAGTCATAAATTTTCTTAGTTACCGACCCTATAAACTTACAAGCTGCTAATTATTTCATATATTGAATATTTTAGAACCAAGGGACTTGATAAAATGGAAACTAATAAATATGAAAACTACGGCTTTGTCTATGCATTAGAAAACAAATCATTTCCGGGATACATCAAAGTTGGCCAAACAAAAAATCTTGAACACAGATTAGCACAATTCAATGATACCGGAATTCCAGACGGCAAACCTACATTGTTACTTTTTGCAGTATATCTTGAAAATTATAAAAAGGCTGAGCGTATCTTACACAGGGCGCTCTCTGACAAACGTGAAAGCTCAGCCAAAGAATTCTTCAAGGCGACTTACAATCAAGTAAAGAGTGTTTTTGAATTGTTGACCTTTAATGACACAAATGCTTTATTTATCAGACCAGAAGAATATAATGCAAAACTGACTGGTAAAACATTTAAAATCGTAAAAAGAAAAATAGGTACACGTCCAAATCGTAATTTTAAGTATCTTAGCATTCCTAGTGGTGCAAAATTAACTTTTAAGGAAGATTCCAAAATAGTTGTTACAGTAATAGATGAAAAAAATCACGTTTTATGTCATTGTGGAAAGGCACACACACTTTCTAGAGCAGCAATATGCTGTTATGATTTCTACCATACTCTGCCTAATGAAGAAAAAGGTAAGGATCGTAATGGATTTGATTGGTTCAAGTATAATGGAATCCTTGTCTCTGATATCAAACCGATGGTTAATCAAGAATTGGAATAATATTTTAATGAAGGAATTATATGAGATGAACGTACAACAATTATTAAATACGCTAAAAAATGGTGATTTACTTTTTGTTCCCGACACAAACGATGACTTATCACAAATGATTGCTAAAAGTACAGTTAGTGAGATTGAAGTTCAATTTAATGCTCATAAAAATTACACTCATGTTGGTATCTTAGAACGCAGTTTGGCTGGATTCTTTGTCTTGCACGCAACACCAGCAAAGGGATGCATTAGAGAAACTTTGACAGACTTTCTAATTGAGCAGCAAAGTCTTGACGTATACCGACTAAAAAGAAGTACAGCTAATCACGAGTCTGCGATAAGACGTGGGAAAAAATTACTAGGGGAGCCCTATAATGACAGCTTTATAGCAAAACAACCTGGTTACTACTGTTCTGAGTTTGTTTGTGCCTTATATCCGAACCTCTTCGCACAAATACCCATGTCGTTTGGTTCTGGCGGATCAATATTACCAGAATGGATTTCTTATTATAAAAAATTAAACTTGCCAATTCCTAATGGGTTACCAGGTTCAAGCCCAAACTCATTACTTAAGCAAGACATAACTGTTTTTATTACGACTTTGTATAGAGAATAATTGCAATTTATACTATAATTTAATTACATTTTGTCGTAGAATTATAGTGTGTTGAAAAAGTTATGTCTCTCATTATTTTTTATCAAAACAATTTTATTAGCTAGCTGACACAACTCACATAATAGCATTCATCATTGAATTAAAGAACTATCTTAACAGGAGGATAATATGTTATCTTTATTATTACTTACACTTGCCATTACAATTTCTATTTGTATTATCATTTTCTTAGTCACTGCTTATCTAAAAAAGACTTCTTGGGGACCACTGGTTATTTGTGTCATTGCACTCCCATTTGTCATTTTAAGTGTCCCATTGACTTCAAATAGGTCTTCCATTAATGCTCCCCATACTACTAAAAAAGAAATTCGCCAGCTAGAAACTTTGAAAACAATAAAAATCAAGAAAAAGAAAAATAACCCACAAAAATTTACTAATGATTATAATAAAATTAACTTGCTGAGTAATACGAATGGTCGCAGTTCAGTATTACCATTAGATTTTCACAAAGTACAGCGCAAGATTACCAAAGTCAATCATTCTGAAAAGCAGAAAGATTCTCTAATTGTAAGTCATAAACTCAAGAGTTCAAAATAATAAATGGGGAAACTTTTTAATGCGTGAGTACGTACCATATTTGAAGATCAGCTACACACTAGAACTCACGCTTTGGGGGGTTCTTTTTTTACGCTAAAAATAGACCTATAGGGAATGTCATAGGCCTACCTTAAAGCAAATCAGCTGTGAACAAATTAATCTGTAACGACAATTTACCAATTTGCTTTATATCCTCATTTTATCTTAATCTATTAAATAAAAAAAGTTGTGTAAAATGAAAAAAATCACAAGCTTTTTATCCTTATACGCAGTGTTTTTAATGCAACGCTGTAGCAAAAGTAATAATTCCTAAAAAAATCCCTGGCAAATTTGCAAAAAATACCGGCCAGTCACGGTTCATCTTAAAATAAGCATAAACACACCAAAACAAGCAGTTAACTGCTGCAACCAGTGGCTGAATTGGATTACCATATTGACCATTCAAATTACTCAGAATCTGTGGGACATAAGAAACATACATTAAAACCGAAAGAACAGTCGCAATACGCCCCAAAATTTGAATAAATCTTGTTTCTTCTTTCAAAAAAACCCTCCTCAAGTTAAACTCCATTGCCAATTGTAAAATAAGTTCAAAGTCCATTGTAAACTATTAGATTAAATCGTACAAATTCAAAAGTTATTGACTAGATGTCAAGACAGGGGTAAGATCTATTAAGAGTTTATATGACTAACAGCGTTGCGTCCGACCACGGCTGTCTAAAAACAAATAAGGAGACTTCATATGAAAAATATTTCAAAAGCTTACAAGGAAAACGTTAAGAAACCATTATCACCTTTTTCACAATTTAGCAATAATTTTTCTGAAGCACTCGTACAAGTCTTTAATCTTCAAAGAAATATTTTAGAGCTTAAAACTTTACGTAGAACCACCAAAATCATGATGAGTATCATGCTAATCGCAACAATCATCTCTTTTATTTTTGGCAGCGATTATACTTTTTCCGGCTGGATTGGCTTAATAACAGGCATTGCAGTGGTACTAAACCTGATTCTTGTTGATCAAGGACGCTTGACTAACTATAGTTGGGGCGTACTTGGCTGTATAGTTTGGCTGATAATTGCAATTAACAATCGCTTGATTGGTGACATTGCCTCACAGTCATTTTATTTAATAATGCAATTTGTCGGCTTATATGTTTGGCATAGTCAAATCAAAAAGCAAACAAGTAACGATGAACTGACATCCCGCAGTTTTTCATGGTTGAAAGGATTATTCTGGTTAGTTGTAACTTTTCTCATCTATTTCTTAGTTCTCTTTTTCAGCAAGAAACTAAATGGGACTCAAATTTACTTAGATGCCACTCTTTTACCTCTCGGTATTGTGGGACAAGTTCTGATGACATACGGCTATCGTTCACAATGGATTGCATGGATTGCACTAGATATGGTCAATATTGTTATCTGGTATAATCAACTACAAACTGTCAGTCCTGCATCAACATCAATGTTTGTCCTTCAAATTATTATGTTGATAAATTCGTTATATGGCATCTATCTCTGGTATTATGGACAACAGAAAAGAATCAGCTAATTGGCTGCCTATTCCTAATTATTCAGTATAAAAACAACCGTGAATCAAAAAAGGACTATCATATAATTACTCAATAATGGACATGAATAAAGCTATTATTTAAAATTGACCTCCAAAGCCAAGTTGAAAAATCTGACTTTGGAGGCCAATTATCTTTTTGACAGCTTTTAATTTCTCAACTAATCTAATTACTTTATCACTACTACTGACAATTTTATTATCAGATATATCCCGGCCCAAAATAATACAGATGGTAAAAGTGCGTTTCTGATAGCTTTAAAAAATTCCATATTATCACCCTCGCTTTTTTTTATGATAACAACAAGAGTTTAAGTTTTTATAAGTTATACTATAAAAAAAGGTTATGTATTATATAGAAGATGTCTAAAATAAAACTACTTTTTTTGAACTTCCCTCTGCAATCATAAATTTTATAAGTACTTGGAATTAACCTGATTTGCTACTGAACGCAATATTTCAAAATAATTAATTTAATATCTTTTAAAGCACATTGAATTTACTCTACAAATATTTAAATTAAGTGTGTTATTTTCTGCAAAGAGAGCTGTTTGATTTGTTAAAAAGCCGTGATAAATTTATATTTTATTAATACATATAATTTTAATCAAATTAAAAAAGTGACTAGACAAAAAGGCTCTACAACATTTGCTATGATGATTTTACCGTCAACATCAATTTTTTTGCGTATTTTATTGTGTTGCATCCAAAAATACGGCTATTTCATAAAAAGGAGTTTTACAATGGCTAATTCAGATATAATTATCAGTATTATTGATGAAAAATATACTAATATTGAACTAGAATACAGCACAGTAACAACTACAAGTACTAATCCATACTTAAAAAGTAATGATATTATTTGCCTAGCTAAATTTGTAAATAATAAGTTGAGTTACATTGACGAAAAAGATATTGTTGCATTCATTTCTAATGACAAAGGGTTCTTTTTCCATCTCTATCGTGTTGAAAATCTCAATAAATTAGAACTTCAATTTCATCCCCTATCTGACTTTTTAAATAAAAAGTCATTCGTATTAAAAAAAACAGAAATTGAAAATTCTGCTTTGGCTGGTAAGGTTCTCTATTCGATTAATAGATTGAATAATACTTCTTTTATCAATCTATTGCGAAATCAAAGTTGCACTTGAATTTTATAAGTAAAAATAGTAGATACTTTTTTATCCTTACTTAGCATTCTTTAATAAACTGCACCTTCATAATAATTAAATGCAGGTTTTGTAAAATCATAGTTTTTTAATTCGCTCAACTTAATAAATATGTCGGCCGTACCAAATGACATAAGGTTAATAGGTTTACCCCATTCTTCATCTGGAATTGCAACTACTATGAATTTATTAATAGCTTTTGCATATCCTAATTCGACTCCACAACCAATATCTTCTTGAAGCGGAAGATATGTAAACAATACTATGTCGGAACTTTTTATTCCCACAATGTCACCATTAAACGTCGCTATAGCCCATTCTTTATCATGAAGATACTCGGGATGTTCATCCACACGGATATTTTTATATTGGTGATCCAGCGGAACATATGAATGCTCCAAATCAACACTTGGATTAATTCTCAATGATTCCATTGCAATTTCATAAGACCTTTTTTGTGTAGAAGTAAACCAACCCGCTCCAAAATATACTGTTTTTGCCATTACTTATTCTCCTCTATGAAAGTTGTACTCTTTTCAAGACTATTTCCAATATTAACAAATTAAATTGTAATTGCAAAGCCCATAAATTAAATACTTTCAAAGTAAATATTAGGTCGCCTAAGAATTAGAATCCCAGAGAATGAGAAGTGGATTATTTCAAAAATCGAATTTTGATTCAGGAGTGTGCCATAAATCGGGAAAATTTGAGTATTAACTCGAAATTGCGAACATAGCGAGTACTTTGCTATGAGTAATTCGAGGTGAGACGGAGGGGTTTGACTTATAAAACACGTTTATTCGGAATAAATAGAAGAGCTGAACCAAAATTTAACTTTTGACCCAGCCCCGTTCCGTGAGTTAATAATTATTTTACCTTTAAACTAGCATTTATTACTGTTTTATACAATTAGTTGCTATCCTAATAGTTATTGCTAATTATACTTATCAAATCCTGTTAGAGAAAATCATAATAAAAATGTATGTTTTGTTTCCCATTTTGAGAAGTATGATCATAGACTTTAGTATCCAGTCCACCAATTTCAAAACCATATTTCAAATAAAACATACAGGCTGCAACATTATTATTTTGTCCTATGGTCCAAAATCCCTTGTACTTTTTCTCTTTTGCTATTTTTTCTGCCAATTTTAGAAGTAAGTGGGCAACTCTCTTTCGTCTATATTTTTCACTAACTTTCAAGTCTTCTAAGTACAAATATTTATTCCACTGATCGTTAAAAATTGCTAATCCAATAATTTTCCCCTTGTCAAAAGCTCCAATAGCAAATCCGTTTTTATTAATATCTTCTAATTTATAGTTTTCATCTGGAAAAGTTTGTTTTCGTACATCCTTTTGATCATATTTTTCTATTTCGTAATCCCATTTTCCACTATTTCTCTTTATATTTATTTCCCCAAAAATAGCAAAAGCTTCATTTTGAAGAAGTAAGCTTTGTTCATCATCTTTATCGATTATTCTCAAATTCATCTTCGTTATTCCTTTTTTATTATAGTTCCAGCAATTATACAATAGTACCAAATAAAAATAGACACACTTTCAATTTCTGTAGCACGGGGCTGGGTCAAAATTTAACTTTTGCCTCAGCCCTTCTATATTATTACGGATAAATATGTTTGATAAATCAAAATCTTCCATCCATCTAACTTAGAATTACTCATAACAAAGTGCTCACTATGTTCGTAGTTTCAAGCTAATACTCAGATTTCTCCGACTTATATCACACCTTCGATTGTCCTTCTAAACGACTAAAATAGAAGTATTCTAAAAACCAAATTTTTTACACTTACTTACAGTACTATAAAAATAAATGACATAATTTATATGTGCCTATCGATGGAAAGTTTCGCCCCGCTTTAATCTATCTATGAAATCTTGTGGAGTTTTATGACCTTTAAAATAATATTCACTATCTTGATTGTTGACTTTTCTTGCCACTTTGGCAGGATTTCCATATGCCACAACGTTACCTGGAATATCTTTTGTAACAACACTCCCTGCACCAATTACTGTATTATCACCAATTGTGACGCCAGGCGTAATAGTAACATTTGCCCCCAGCCAGACATTATTACCAATAGTCACTGGAAAAGCATACTCTGCTCCTTCTTTAGTTCTCAATTCTGGATCAATGCTATGACCTCCAGTATAAATACCTGTATAAGGGCCAATTAATACATTGTCACCAATGACTATTTTTGCAGCATCCGCCATTGTAAGATTATTATTTCCAAAAAAATTTTTGCCTATGTGAATATTAAATCCATAATCAACCTGTAATGGTAATTCTATAAAAATATTTTCCCCAGCCTCACCTAATAAATCATTCAGTATTGCTTTACGTTTGTCTAAATCACGATATCTTAAATGATTATAATCAAAAAGTTTATCGCGTGCCTGCATGTTGAGTTCAAACAGAACTTTATCTTGATGATAAAGTTCTCCCTCAATCATATGTTGATATTGTAAATCTGTATTTTTATCTCTGATAATTTTTTCTCCTCACATTTTTTATTTATACTTTATCGCTACATTAGGCAGCTTTACAAAAAGAAGTATTATCTGAATAACACTTAATATCTTATGTTCAATATACCATTGTTCTACTTTTTATACATAACCAGCGATTTGTGCTTATGAATTTGAACAGTTAGTTTTACACGATGGAATACAGAATTATTATCTTAATAGAACAACTAAGCATAAAATGGAGTCAGAAGCTGATAGATTTGCAATGGAATTACTAGAAATATTTTCAACAGAAGAATGCTTCCATCCTAGCTATTTAATTATGTCACAAGTGTCTGAGTATTTATGTACCAAATACTAGGATAGGATCAGAGTTCTAGGCAATTTTTAAGCACTATAAGTTACAATTTTTATTACTATCCTGTGCTTCGTCCTAAAAGAACATTTATTCAACACCTTTTAATGCCTGAACCATATCGATCTGCTTAACTCGACGACTAATAAATAAAGTCGTCGACAAAGAACAAAGCCACACAAAAATACTAGATATACCAATCGTTTTCCAATCAAAGTATCTTGTATATTCAAGATTAATTGTTGAAAAGATGCTAACGTATCGTCCTAAGAACCAGATTCCCGCAGGAATTCCAATAATCCAACCTACAAAAGTAGTAATTAAATTTTCTATTAATGTTAAATTACGAATCTCATTACGATGTGTTCCTAAAACACGTAGCGTTGCGTAATCACGAGTACGCTCAACAAAACTTAACGAGCCAAGATTATACAAAACGATTACGATTAACAAGGCTCCAAAAACAATAATCAAAATAAAAATACTCATTAGGTTATTAACAAAATTATAAGCATTGCTTTTTTGATCTCTAATTTTAATAGTCGAATTAATTTCATTTTTGTTGTGAGTATAATTCTTTTTAACTAGCAAAGTTGAAGGAGTAAAAGCTCCACCTGCTTTTTCCCAGGTTTTTTTAGTTATATAAGCTCCTTGATTTGTTTCACTAGTAATAATTCCCTTAACTTTGAATCGATAATTTTTATTATAACCAAAGGTATTAACCTTTAGCTTATCACCAATTTTTATATTAGCTCTTTTAGCAAAACCTTGAGTTACATAAAAGCCACCATTTTTAATAGTTCCACCTGTAGTGGTCTTAACATTAACGCTATTACCAGGCCCTACAATTACAAGAAGACGATTATAGCCATCATCAGGGGTAAAATGAGCAGGGCTTAGCTGTACCCACTGCTTTGCTTGTGGGTGTTTAGATGAGTATTGAGAATAACTATTGACCGTAAGACGCTTATCATAAGTAAAATCTTGCGTATATGCTTTATCGACTAAATGGTTCATAGATTGAGGCATACCAACTCCTGCTATCATAAGCATCATACCACCTGCAACGCCAATAATTCCCATTAAAGTACGAGTTCGGTTAATAAAGACATCTCTAATCGCCCACCTACCAGCATATGGCAGGTGGGTCCATAACCATTTCCAATGTTCAATAAATATTTTATGAGCAGTACTTTCCTCTTTACCACGAAGAAAGATAGCAGGAAGCCCTCTCGTGGCACTCCTAGCAGCAAAAAAAGCAGATAAAATACAAATTGAAATGACACCTAGGACTACAAATATCACGCTATATGTGTAGGAAATGTTCCAATGAGGTATGGAAAACATTTGTTGTTGACTTTTCAAAACAAACCAAGAAATATCAGGTGAAATTATTAATCCTGCTAAAGACCCTAATCCTCCTACAAGCAAACCAAAACTAGCATAATGAAGTCCAACCTTAAAATTAGAAAAACCAAGTGCTTTAAAAGTGGCAATTATATCATACTGACTTTTGATTAGTCTTTGAATTGTGGTATACATTGCTAATATGGCTAATAGGATGAAAATAAACGAGAATAAGTAGGAAAGATTACGAATTTGTCCAACACGATCTAGTGCATTTGATACATCTGGAAGAGTTGATCGAGAATTGAATGAGATTAAACGTCTGTTAAAAATCGCTTCAGTTGATTTGCGCATACTGTGATGTTTTCCTTTTATTTCCACAATATTATAAGGACCCTGGTAATCTAGTTGCTTTTTTAGCGCACGTGGGGAAATATAAGCATAACCATAGTTGGAATAATTAGGAGCAATAAATTCTTGTGTCCCGGTAAAGTAAATTCGAGTAGGACTTTGAATTATTCCTTTAACTTTAAAAAATACAGTTTGGTTATTTATGGAAACTTTCAATTTATCATTTATAGATAAGTGATGATGACGAGCGTATTCCTTATTAATCCAAATTCCATCTAAACTTTGGTTATTATATTTTTTCCCCTTAACGACATATGATTGAGAAATAGGATGTTCATATGAGTCAATAATTAAATGGTATTTATTTTGTTTTACTTGAAGTCTTGTTCCCCGTTGAGCGTTAGATATTCCAGAAAGGTTACTTATTTTCTTAAGGTCAGCGTCAGTAACAGAACTACTTTGAGTCCAGTAATTGGCTAAGGTTGAGTTATTAACAAATTCATTTACGCTGTTCTGTAGTCCGTGCCAAGCTCCTTGAAGTCCAACAAAGACAATGATAGACAACAAAGCCATTAGAAAAACTGAAAAAAATTGGGCCCAGTTATTTTTAACGTCACGTAGTAGTTTTCTATTTAAATACTTCATTTATTCTGTCTCACCTACCAGTAATGGTCGTTCGTTGTCATTTATTGATTCAATTTCACCATCTTTTAACCGAATAATTCGATTGCCATAACGTTCAAACTCCGGGTTATGTGTAACCATAACGACTGCAGTATCTGTAGTATTGGCGATATTTTGTAGAATTCCTAAAATTTTCATACTAGTAGTGGAGTCTAGTGCTCCAGTTGGTTCATCACATAATAAAAGCTTAGGCTTTTTGGCTAGAGCTCTAGCAATAGAAACCCTCTGCATTTCCCCTCCTGATAACTGATTTGGAAAATTATTCATTCGTTCTTCAAGTCCAACTGATTTGAGATAATTCTCAGATAAATTATCATTGCTATTAAGTTGTGCTGCAATGGCAACGTTCTCTAATGCCGTTAAGCTTGGAATTAAATTATAAAATTGAAAAACAAAGCCGACCACTTTTCGCCGATATGATGTTAAATCGTGATCATTCAATTTGTTAATCTGTTGTTTATTAAAACTAATGTTCCCCTTTGTCGGTCGATCCATACCACCTAAAATATTTAAAAGTGTACTTTTACCCGATCCAGAGGGTCCTAAAATTACAGTAAGTTGGTGAGACTCAATTTCAAAATTAACTTGATTAAGTGCTTTTACAAACTGATTTCCAACTTGGTATTCTTTATTAATATTAGAAAATTTAATCATTAGTTTCTCCTTTCATTAATATTTGGTCATTAGTTTAATTTTTTCTTTTAAGGTTGGTTCGTGATATTGTTCGATAATACGCTGAGAAACCATTTCTCTATTCTCCTTAATTTTTTGTTGTGCCAATGTTATTGCATTATCTATAGACATTATTTTAGTAAGTTCAAGATAATTAATAATAGTCTCTAGTCTATTTGAAATAGAGCCCTTTACATAATAAGGTGAGAAACCAATATCTTTGAATGAGTTTACGATTTCTTGATCTGACAATTTACGATACTTTTCTGAAACTGGTCGGTGTCCGTCTGGATTCATTTGAAATTCTATTGGCAGGTGGATAATATCCGTATACCATTTTTTTGCATGTTTATTTACCACAACTCCATAACTTTCGAGATACTTATTTACAAAAGGCTTAGATGTAAAGCCAATAATTTTCTTGGAAATACGATGTGGCAGAGTTGAACCAGGATTAATACCAACTTTCATTCTAACTGTTCCGTAAATCCACTCATTAAGTACAGATCCATCAGAAATAAAACTACCATATTGAGATAAAGCTTGTTCTTCGGCCCGAATTCTCTCTTCAAATCTTTTTAAACCTAGAGCCATTAACTCGGTAGCCGTCATATCTTGAAATCTCCTCCCAGGATATAGATCAGTTAGAATTTCTCGAGCAGAAAGAGCGTTAATCATTGGAATACCAGTAGCAATTGAAAGTGCAGTTGTTGTGGTTGTTTTTCCAGTAGAATAAGTTCCTGAAATAACAATTCGTTTGTTTTTACCTAAGCTTGTCATATACTTCTCCTATTGTGGTAATTGATGTGTAATTTTAGCTTCAAAAAACACTTCGTTATTAATATCAGAGCCTTTTTCTTTAAGAATGCGCCAGCTATTTCCGTTCATCTTAATGATAGAAGCTTTCGTAATTTCACTAATTGTTCTGATAGGGTAACTTAGAGTAGCATCTTCATTGAAAGTGGCTGTTATACGCTTCATCCATAAATTATTTGAACATTGACGAGTCATATGATCATAGTTGTACGCCATAATTTCGCCAATTTGTGAAAATACAATTAACCATTCTAATATTGATAAGTGATTCTGAAGACAACTTCCCAGCCCATGGTATGTAGCTTGACTCTTTCGTTCATGATTAATGCGGGTAGAAAGTCCTGAATTTCCTAAATAATTAACTTCATCAATATTTAAACAAGTATCTTTTAAATGATTATCTAAAAAGCTAGAGGAATCAATGGAAGTAGATTCCTTTTTTTTATAAAATTCGAGTTTTTTGAGCACAATTGATACCTTCATTCCCTCAAGTACAGTTTTAAAAGATATTGTAGGATCATCAAAAGAAAGATTCATAAGTTCCATATCAATATTGTCAAGGTCTTCAATAGCATTACTACCAGCTTTAAAATCAAATTTCTGAATAAAATAATTGTCCAAGTTTAGCGGAACTACCACTTTTTCAATCATCAAGTAACTTAAAGTAATAGCATCTATAGTACTAACATGTGCTACTTGTTGAACCCCATTTTTTATTGACCATTGATCTGCATTAAAATCAATTCTTGCTATAGCAACGTAATTATTTCTAGTATTCTTTTTGACATCAGTAATAGCGTAAGTTGTGTGTTTATGTCCAGCTCCAAAATAGCGAGTCTCATAATTACCAAGAATATCGTCCGCGTTCATAAAATACCCCCTTCATTTTTATAGTAATCAATGACATGTCATACATGATATGTCATTGATTACTATAATATTATTAATTTAAATACATGTCAATTAAATATAATGACATCTGTACACTTTTCAGTTAGAATAGTTCTAAATAGCCAAAGGTGTGAGGAGCGTGTGAGATTTTCGTATGTTAATAGAAAAAAAAGTTGAGCTTTTACGATTTTTAATTAAAGGAAGTGAACGTGAATCAACCAGCGTATTTAACAATATGCTTAATACTTATGGACTTACTACGAACCAAGCAGAAGTATTGATGATTCTATCTCAATCTGGGCCACTATCATTAAAGGAACTTGGTCAATTATTAATTTGTGAAAAAGGATCCCCCAGTCGCTTAGTTCAATCGCTAATTAACAAAGGTTTCGTTGATAAATTAGTGGATAAAAAAGATCGAAGGAAAAATGTTTTATCGTTAACAGAAAAAGGAGAGTTGTTATTGCCCGGCATTAATGAAGCCAGTCATCGTTTAAATTTGTTCATTTTACAGCAAATTGATGATGTCAGTTCAATAGATCAACTAATTAAAATTTTTAAAACTTATTTAAACCAGACGGATTCAGGTACGAAAATAAAGCTAAGGTACCCCGAGGAATGGAAACAGTGATATAGTTTTTAAGAAATAACTCTTACTAGCTAATGTGTTAGAGAACTAAAAAAGTATAAATTTACCAATCAAAATTATCTAGACAAAGAGTCCAATGCAAAAAGGGCTCCCACAATCATTGGAATATTTGTCTAACAATCACTAAGCACTTCATACTGGATCAACCTCCAAAAGTTAAACCAAAAATCTAACTTTTGAAAGTTGATTTTTTTATAGTAAAATATAGTAGTGTCTTTTCATGCAATATTAATTTAATTCAAATAGACAAGTAACTTTACTACTATGGTAGGTTTTTTTATTTCATTTTTCCCCTATTATCGTGTTAGAATTTTTTTAGATTCAAACTTGGGGGAATAATAAATGTCAAAAAAACACTTCAATCAAAATTCTACTAAAAAATATACATACCAAATTGTCATATCAATAATCATTGGAATAGTAATAATTATAAGTACTTCATCTTTTTTGATTCTGAGGGGACTCAATTCAAATCTTTCTTCCGAAGTAAGTTCTACCTCTTCTACTGATACTAGCAAAATAAAAAAAGTAAAAGGTTCAAAAAGAGCTTCTTCAAATTCAGATGTATCCTCTTCCTATTCGAATGCTGTAACAGAAAACCCTCAAAAGTCCTCATCTAGTTCCAGTAACACCACAAGTTCAGCTGATAGCACCAGTATTGCAAAAAAATTCCTAGCAAATGGTTTTTCAATTGGACCAATT
Source organism: Liquorilactobacillus sp. (assembly GCF_047719775.1). Taxonomy (NCBI): domain Bacteria; kingdom Bacillati; phylum Bacillota; class Bacilli; order Lactobacillales; family Lactobacillaceae; genus Liquorilactobacillus; species Liquorilactobacillus sp. The sequence continues at coordinate 2,197 of NZ_JBDNTS010000021.1, read as the reverse complement.
CTATATAATGGAGAAAATGTTGATCAGGCAATGGATGAAAATAAAGCCCCTCAAAATACAGTACATGATAATGCTAAAATTGGATATATTTTAAATGATTCAGAAGTTCGTGTGCTGTCTATGAATTCAGCATATTCACAAAATTATTCAATAACTGATACTACTATCACAATAGGCGATATTACTTTTAACTATTCAATAAATAATGGTTCTCCTATTTTTAGTACTACCGACAAAACATACGCTGATAACAGTACTTTAACCTGGCAACTTTCCTCTACCCCCAATGCAAAAAAATATGTGGATACTGCACAAACCCAAAACTAAGAAATACTAAATACTCATGATATTAAAATTTTTTCAGTTAGTGTGAATACATGTACTTTGCTTTATGTAATTTGAATACATATGTTTTTCACTATTTATTTAATTTTTTCCTAATAAAGCCATCTGACTTAAGAAACTGGAAGTGGATTACTGCAAAAAAGAAAAGCAATCAGAAAAAATTGGCAATAAAAAATATCCTCTTATTTCAAGTGAAATTGATCTTCCAATTAGTGAGGACAAAACCAAAATATTATTATATCTTATAGAAAAAAATATTGAGCTAGCAATATATCGAGAAAGGCTCATTAAAAAAATTTAGCTGTTAATTCACTCTTAGTAACATACTGAGTGTTATACTGCTTGTTCTCTCTTGATGTATATCTCAAGTACAGCATTATCATTACTAATCCGATAACAAATATCACTCATCTTTATCTCATCGTTCATCACTCTCCCATCTATTATGCTTATGCTTGAACTTGTGTGTGCTATAGTTCATCCACTAATGTCATTCCTTTAAATTTTTGTATAAAAATAGACAACCATAATTATCATGATTGCCTTACATTTATAGTAGCTTGCCTTCTAAACTTCTAGCTTTTCTTTCAAAGCTTCTGTTAATATTTGACTAAAGTTAATGTTTCGTTTAGCTGCTTCATCAGCCAAATACTTTGGAATGGTTGTGTTTTTCTTAACCGTTTCGTATTTAACAGAACCCTTTATTTCAGATTTAGAAACTTCAAAAGGAAGTTGAAAAACGTCATCATATTTCTGTGAATCAATCTCGACATTATTCCTTAGTTTCGCTGGTCCAGGAAAGTTAGTTTTACCATCTAAAGCCAAAATTAAAGCTTCTTTCCCATACTTATAAGCATCAGCTGGTGTCTCACCGAATGTTATTGCTTCAGGAAAATTAGCGAATGAAACTTTCAATACATTATCTTCCCTATTATGAACTTTTTTCTAAAATCCCCCGTTTTCATCAGCACAGTAATGTTCCTCCTTACAGCCACTATAATAAGCTCTATGCGTATCGAAACCAATGGATTTTAGAAAAAAATAGTTATAAAAAGCAGTACAATGGATGCTTAAAAGAGCGATAATATATCTAGTTTACCTAATCATCCTGAAAATATATTCCTGCGATCAAAGAGATTAATTTTAACGTATCCTCACTTTGACAAATCATACTTTGAGTGTGGCAACAGTATGTCTTGAAAAAGTATTATTCTCTATCTCTATGTCAAATTTTCGGCTTATAAACAATCTAACCATATTACTTAAAATATTTACACTTACATGATATTATATACTTGTAAGTCTATAATACAGGAGGTGAAAAATATGCTATTTAGCAACAAGCACATCACAGGTATTTTAGAAGACAGAGGATTATCTGAATTGAATGATGATGCACTATGGCAAGTAAAAAATATTTTAAATGAACTTGATGATGAACAACTCCTAAGAAATAGCAAAAGAATAATGTCTAGTGACTACGGTAACGAAAAAGCAATTGCAGCATATTTAAGAGCTATAGTTGAACAAAATTGGGTATTGTTAGCTCAAAATGACAAAATTTTAAAAAGTCTACAACCTCAAGATGAAGATTCCAAAAAAAATAGCTAATCTATATGGACTATCTATCTTATTTTTCATTTTCTACCAATCTTATTAGTTCTTTTTGTAGCTACTTAGGCTACAAATACATAATAAAACTTTTTCAAGCGGAAATTTGCGGAGAAGTTCGTTTTCGTAAAATTTCTGCTTTTTTCTAATTTACGTTTTTTTCAACACCCAATATTGTAGAGCCAAAATGGCTCTTTGTCAACCGCTGTTGATGAGAAATCTTTATGAGAAAATCAATTCA
>NZ_JBDNTS010000020.1:0-39824 GCF_047719775.1 Liquorilactobacillus sp. | reverse complement strand
GCATTATCAATAACAGTAAAATCCCGATGATAAAAATTACGACTGACATTTCAATGTAGTTATATGAATATTGCTGTTAATAAAAACATTTTCTTCTATATATTAGGCATCTTTTAATTGTACAAAAATAAGCCCCACTCAATTAAGAGTGAGGCTTTTTAATATACGAATAATATTCAATTTTAAGGATCCTGAATGTTTGCTATTAAGCTATTTCTAATTAACTTAACGACATCTTTGTCGGTCAGTTAGAATGGTTTAACGCCTGCATTTAACTTCTTTTGCATAGCTTTAACTAATTGAGATGGAGAACTAATTTTCCCGTCTACTGGTGTTCCTAGCTTGCGTTGCATTTTCTTAATTGTCTTAGGACCCATGTATCCGTCTTGTGTTACACCTAAGTGCTTCTGCAAAACTTTTACTAATGAACTAGGCTTGCTAATCTTCCCGTCCTGGTATTTCATATCATAGACTTGCTGAAGTTTAAGAGTTGTTGCTGAACCCCAGATACCGTCAACAGCGATACCAGTCTTGGTAGATTTCTTAGTAACCTTGGTAATCGTGGTTGTGGCTGAATCGCTAATAACCGCATTCTTATCAGTTCCAGCAGTGTAATAATTAGTGTAGAGCTGTGTTATATCGAAATGACCGCTTATACCACTAAGCTGCACTTTAGAACTAAATTGCCAGCCATTGTAATTTGTATATCTATCTGTCGTCACAGTATTTGGATATGCCGCAATCCAACCACTTCCAGCAGGTACGGTGAGATACACGCCAAGCCAGCTAGCAGAGGCATAAATATCAGTACGATATCCAGCTGCTTGCACGATTGCATTAAACGCAGCAATATTGGCATCATTGACTGCTATTGAGTTCTGCTTGAATATACTAGCCTCAACATCAACAACAAGAACAGAGCCAACACCTAAGCCATCAGTTTTAGCATTCTGAACAGCCCAGTTAGCTTCTGATTGTGCTTTGGCCAACGTTCCAAATCTTGCAAAGTGATAGCCATTTGTATATAAACCTGCATTAGTCGCATTTTGAATCGCATCTTTTGCACCACTCCATGCATAGGTGCTACCCTCCGAAGTCTTGACTGTAACAACCTTAACACCATAGTTATTTCTAATAGACGTAAAATCAGATTGGCTAAGAGTTGTGTTATTCCCCGAGATATCGATCATATCCGTACGTGCAGCGTGTACGTTAATCGCAAATAAAAAAGCACTCGCAAATGTGAGCGCCCCTAGAACTAATTTATTTTTGAGTTTCATAGTTACCTCCTATTTGCTTAATGCTGTTACTTTAGCTTGTGCGTCTGCTAATGCTTTTTGTGCGTTAGCTAATTCAGTTGCCTTTTCAGCTTGTGTTTGAGCCGTTGTATCTGCAGCTTCTTGTGCTTCTGTTTTCTGTGGATATGCAGATTCAATATCAGTTTTCATTTCTGCAAATGCTTTCTCAACTGAGTTAGCAATCGTGCTTGTATCAGAAACAGTAAACCCTAACTTCTTCAATTCATCAGAGACATATTGAACAGCCTTAGACTTCTTAATTTCACTTGTCAGGTAAGACGTTACACCTGATTTTTCAGCAACAACCACTGCCTCTTTTGCAAGCGGAGAAAGCACTGAAATTAGATTCAACGCTTTTTTGTTAGCTAGCACATTTTTTGTAATGAATCCTGTTAAGACTGGAACCACTACAACCATAATTGATACAATTAAATCTGCAATATTATTTACGCTCATTTTTTTCTTCCTCCAACTCTTTTAATCGAATATTATGTTCGCGCAATAAAATCTCATGTCCCTGTAGCATTTTGTCATGCTCTGCCGCTCTCTTTTCGAAGACAGCAGTATTTTTAATTTGTGTTTCCTGTGACTGTTGCAAATCTTTCCGTACACCATCAAGTGGATTCTTAACATATGTTTTTAAAAGATTACGACCCAGATAGCTAATTGCACCAAAGATAGTCCCAAAGATAACTATAATTGAGCCCCACTCGTCCCAACCTAGATTTAAAAATTGATGTGGCATTAACTCACCCCTTTTTTTGCCAACTATCCGCCCAATTTGTTGTAAAAAAATAAGCCTAACTTTGAGTTTAGCTGTGAATATCATTATTCCATGAAATTATTTCAAGGTTATTGTTATTATCATAGCCAGCTCCTGACGCCTCAACGTGTGTGATGATTCCTGACTTCAGTGAACAACCTGAAACCAATGCTTTAGTAATTTTAGTTGATGCACCCCACCAAGTTAATCGGATAGTACCGTCCAAATAAGCATCTCTTACCTGCACATTGCTTTTTGCATCATCAAGCGGTGAATTATGAATCGAAATTGGAGCAGTCTCAAAACCACTCTTGGCTATGGAAGAATAAATTCCACCTTTAATATCAATTTTACTATTCTTACCCAATCCTATACCCAGCGCATATGGAGCAGTTGTGCTAACAGAATTAGCTGAATTATCATGCGAAAGTTCACAGCTATAGTAGCAATGTTTATAATACGTTCCATCATCAAAATTTTGTGTATCATCATGAATACTGTATCTTACATTTTTTGAATCTATCTGCACATTTTCTAAAATAAAATCACTATTTTTAGCGGTTAAGGGTGAAAAATTTGATAGGATTTGGGCATTTGAACCGACATAATGACATATTATTTGTGTGTCAGGTTCAAATATAATATGCATTCCATTACCGATGTAGCATCCTTCTTCTGTAGCTGTACTATCTAGATATGTTGTACCATATTTGTCAGAATATTCTTGAACTATATCGTAAGTTCCACTTTTTACATGAATTATTACTTTTTTACCTAATGAATAAGCATATTTCATTGCTTCTACAAAAGAATTAAAGATAGTATCCCCATTAGGAGAAGACAAAGATTTATCAACTACAATTTTTTTAATGTTTTCAACCTCTGGGATAAGTTGACTCCAATTTTCAAAGGTAGCTGTTTCACCATTCAGCGTTCCATTTCTAAAGTATACATTTTTCTGTGAGATTATAGTTTGTGCAATGGCGTTGCCATTCACATAATTTATTTCAGTGTAAAGTTCACCCGTATTAATACTTTCAGGCTGATTAACATTGTTGACACAGAAATTAATGCTTGGAATAATCAGGGAATTCAAATCTTTAGAAACGTATGGAACGGGCATCTCGATAGTTGATCTTTTCCATTCCTCCCAAGTCGCATTTCCGCTACTGCCGTATCCCCCATTTCTTTTGAAAACAGCAGAATCGCTGATTATTACTTGACAGCCTACTTCTTGTGGTTTATTCGCGTAATTGATAAAAAGATATGTTTCATTTGTGCCAATTTCATTAGGCTGGTTTACATTATTTGCAGCGTATGAAACCATGCTTACTAAAACTGCATTTAAATCCTTACCAACTATTGTTTCAGAACGCGATGATAAATAATCGCCTGTTGAATATACCCCTAAATCGTTCCAGACGCTAGCTGAACTATCCCACATGAATTTGTGAGTACCATCAGTTAAACTACTATCATTCACCAAAAATACGCCATTTGTTCCACTTGGATAAGCGACTTTTAGAGCATTTATTGAGTCAAATGAGCCTTTAGGACTGCCATCCGAAACTGTTGAAATCATTGTATCAACGTATGATTTATCTGCTTTCGTAGCTGTAACCTTTAAATCAGTTTTTGTTGCCAAGGAAACATTCATATCTTTCGTTTTAGCATAACCGCCATTTGCCAAATCAGTTTGAGCTTGCTTTAAATCTGCAGTCGCCTGATTAAATGAGACCATATTAGCTTGGCCTGCTTCATATGTTTCTTCTGTTTTATTGTATTGTTCTGCAAAACGATCCTCAAAATCTTGTAAAGTGAGCGAAGTATAAATTATTGACCCACTTTCAACATTGTTAACAATGCTAAAATTAGCTACTCCAATATCTGGGTATATTTCTGATTGATCATCAGCATTTACTACCCAAACTTCAAAATAGTAGTCACCATCAGGTAAACCCCAATGTTAGCATTATTCAAGGGAACTTGAATTACTCCAGGAATTGACTGAATGTCATCAGAAGTAATTTCAATTGTTTTAACAAAACTATCCCTACTTCTAACTTTCACGTTAATAGACTTCGCTGTTGCTAAGTCAACATTTACATTGTCCTGCGCAATTTGTAAATATAATGAAGTGTTTGTGTCCCCGATCTTAACTGATCTTGTACTTCCCTCTGCATATATTAATGTTTTTGCCAATTAATTCACCTCCAAAATTTGCGGATAATCACTAAATTTAAGCTTGTAAAAGTCGTCTTCATAAACTAGGCCATATAATTCGCCTATTCTGCTTGGTGTCCAATAAACTAGCTTATCTTTAGCTCCATCCTTTGTATATTTCATCAGATATAAATCATCAACATATCCCACGTGTTCGGTTATCTCAATTTTGCTGTCGAGCGTATAGCCGTCTAGCTCACTGATTAACCATTTAATAGCCTTACCTGTATCGTTTAGTTCGCCAGAATTAGGGTCAATTAGATTATAATCGTCAGCCTGAACGTCTTCTGTGTACAGCCCGATTATTGCGTAATCTAAATAATCAAGAATCATAATTTGCCGAAGTGTGAACTTAATAGCATCTCTCTTTGACCAAATCCCTTGGAATGTGCTGTCACTATGGTTAGGGGTCTGAGACCATGGGAAACCAAATTCATTAGTGATTCTAGGCAAACTAACAAAAGTGTTTTGGTCATACTTTATCAGCTGTTCTGGATGGCCCGAATTTTCAGACTGTGGCACGTAAGGATGTTCACATACCGCATCAGCTTGCTTGAAGAATCCTTGATTTAAAAAAGCTTTCATGAACTGTTTATTTATATCCAAATAATTTAATGGCCAAATGACACTTGGACCAGCTACTAATGCACTTGAATCAATTCTTTTTGCTTGAACTGCAACATATTTTTGCATGTCGCAGTTAGATTTAATTGTGTCATAAGTGTTTTGAGGTGCCCAATAACTATTGTTAGGCTCGTTCCATGGTAGATAAATTATATTTCTTGCTTTAAATTCAGTTATTGATTTAACACATTGGCTTTTAATCTGAGCTAATTGGTCGGTCGTCCAGTAGCTTTGTGTGTCAGAATTGAGTGATGTACCGTTTGACGTTCCAAAACAAGATATAATTACCAAACTATATTTTTTAGCAAGGTCGAAAGCCGATGTTAGTGACTTTGAGTTATAGTCAAAACTATTATTAGGGTCGAAATACTGATTTAGATTAGCATATTTTAAACCAATTTCAGCAGCAGCTTCCATCATTAGTTCAACTTTATCCGCTCCAAAATAAGGTCAAATACCAACACCAAGTTTTTCAGAAATTGGGCGCTGAGCTTGTAGCCGATAATCAGTCATTGACATCGCCGCCCGCAAAAAGAATATCATTAAAAATAACTGTCTGGTTTACTGCCTTATCAATCCCAGAACTAACGTCTCCAATTTGAAGCACTGATCCATCATTAGTACGTGCACCAGCTATAACACCTGCACCCCATTCTTTTAATGCAATAGTTTGATAAATTTGAAGTTTAGCCGATGATGGAAGTTGAATAAAATTCCCACCATCGGCATATCCATTTTGCAAATTTGTCGGTGTTAAAATAACAATTCCATCTAAAAGAACCAGTTTTAAAGCCCCCAGAGTAATTATCCGGTACTTAAATCCTCGTCCAGTAGAGTTATTAGTAGCAGCCCCATTTAAAAAAGTAATTCCATCGTCTAACCATCCTGAATCACTTGCAGGGAGTAGAGAGCGCCCCGAATTAATAATTGGCAATTGTAGAAAGTTTTTAACCCCGTCAACGTCCTGATCAGTTGATTTATCAACAAGTCCATTCTTAATTGATGCATCATGACTAGCTTGTTCAGTATCTATTGCATCAAGTCTTAATCCTAGTGTTCCAAAAGAATTACCAGTCGCAGTTGATGTTCTAGCTGCTTGAACTTCTGTATCACTATTAGCATTAGCAATTGCTGAATTAAATTGCCCTTTTAGTCCATCTGATTGTTTGATGAATTGAGCAGCTACATCTCCAAACAGTTGCACCGCTTGTGCCATTGATTCACGCACATCAGTGCCATTCCCTTTTGAACGTATCCAGTTTGCTATCTGAGTAGCAGCTTGCTCCATATTGCCCTCTGTAGGGGCTACATAACTTGGAACATTTGAATAATCATAAGTCACTGTATTAATCCTCCTTAAATAAACGCTTTATCATAACTATAACTACAATCAAGTTTCCCACCGTTATATGTCCATGTGTACTGCCAAGCATCAGCTCCATTAGGCTTTGTGGTCACACCAATCGAAGCAATCCATTTGTATTTAGCTGTTGAAGTAAATCGAACACCAAACCAGCTTGCAGGAGCGTAGTCACATGTGTTTGTATATCCTGCGTCAGTCAACACTTTGTAGAAATCAGCAATCATACTGTTTAATGTGGCTAGGTCACTCGAAAGTGAGGAATCTTCAATATCACATGCCACAATTGTAGAAGTTGGCAAGCCGAGAGCTTTTATCTCAGCTAAGAAAGCTTGTCCTTGTGCAGTACCTGTTGAACCCCCAACTAAGAAATGATAAGCACCAACCGTTTTTATTCCAGCACTATTTGCATTAGCTAAGTGACTTGCAGCAGTTGAATTAACATAGGTTGTACCCTCGGTGGCTTTAACCATAATGCCTTTAACACCAGTAGCATAAAGTGTCGTGAAGTCTGATACACTCATTGCACCATTGTTACTTGAAGTATCGATAAACTTGTTTCCTGATACCCATACATCGTTATTGTCAATGATATTTTGGACGGTTGCAGATAACGCGGTGTAATTATCAGACAAATCAGACGTTACTTTTACTTGCTTATTAATCGTGTTTACCTGTGCATTACTTAATTGAGTCAAGTAGGATAACTTTTTTTGTAAGTTCTGTTCACTTTTAGCTTTGTTAGACAAATAAACACTTAATGTCAGACTAGTATCACCAATCTTAATAGTTGAATTAGTTGGAGCTACTAAATCCAAATCAACCTCACTAACTTGTAGCCATTCTGTTGGAGCAACGTAATCATTAACAAATTGATATTGATTTCCAACTTTGAAATCGTCTACCGCTTTATCAATTAAATGAAGATTGGATGCTTCGATTTCCCAGCTTTCAGTAGCAGTAGATTGTTTAGCTATCCAAGCTTTTGCCTGAGTTAGTAATGTAGCTGCATCAGTTACACCACTAAAATTTTCTGTACCATAATGAACCCCAAATTCTGATTCTAAATCTGAGTCTTGAACATAATTAGGGTTACTTAAAACTGTCTTAGGTGTTACCACCTGTTCGTCTGTAGTTAATGAACTATCCGTAGTAGAGCTTGAATCATCATCAGTTGATATGTCATCTCCTGTTGGTATCAATCGAGTTACTACACTAGTTGGATCAATAACCTTGCTAGCAGATTTCATGTTAAATCCTAAGCGCAATGGCGTTAATGATTTTTCACCAACGCTATTTACATAATTTAAAGTAGAGTGTCCATTGTTAAATTCAACTGTAATATACCCACCATAAACATTTATTAGCCTGTTGGTAATAGAATCGAAAGTATCTTCATAATCCAAATAGCGAGTAACTACGCTGCCTGAAACATCAACAGCTCCAAGAATTATCTTTTTGTAGCTTTCAACCTGAGAATTATGTTGAGCAATAATTGCTTGCAAATACTGTTTGATAGTACAACTTGAAACTGTTTGCTGTATTTGCACTGAATCATGCAGAAAGTCCTCAACAGAATTAGCGGTAAATGTTTGATACAATAAGCCACTCGAATCCATAACAGGATTCTGCTTAATTATTCGACCATAAAAAATAAGATCCTTGCCGTCATAAACTTTGACAAGTGATCTCATAGGAGTAACTAAGTTGTAGCCCGGGTTTTCATATCCAATTGAAAATACAAATGTATCAACGGCATTTAAACTTTGAGTTAGAACTGCAGTTTGTGTACTTTGCACTTTGGGTAGTTCTGGAATTGATGAATGAATAAGTATTCCTGTTGAATCATTTTCATTTTGATAAAGAATAACTTTATAATTCACGCAACCAACTCCTTATAGAACTCAAAACTAATTGACCCCGAGCCAACCAGTGATACTACATTCATTCCTGGCAACAAGTAAATCAAAGTGTTTTCATATGTTCCTGACGAAAATGTAACAGTTTCATCATTGCATTCAACGGTAATTTCACCAGTAACAGTCATTTTGGGCTGTACAGCAGCACTCCCATTATTTATTAAGCAGACAACATCACCTACATTTACATCAAAGCTTGTTTGCTGAGACACATCATAGTCAAAGTTGAACGTATCCCATTCATCACTGCCCTCAGCAATTTCAGCAAATACAAATGGTGGATTGCAAGTAAAAGTTAATTCAACTGTTAATTTCTGATATTGTGGGTCGTTAGTAACTGTATCAGAACTGCATTTTGCAAGAAAATAATAATTTTTAGGAATGTTCGAATCATACAATTTTGATATTCCAAAACGCATAATCTGATTTTTTAAAAGTGCTTCTTCTCTAGCTCTTTCTACGGTATCGTATATGTGTTTTTGAAATGTATAAACAATTGTATTAGGCTGGAAGATTCGTTGTCCAAAGGCCATTGAGTAATCAATAACACCTTGTTTACCAGGTATCGTTTCAGTGATTTCTTGTTCTTGAAGAGCTGCAGGTGCACGTGTTAAAAGGCGCAAACCAAACTTTTCAGAATCAAAATTACCAAATTTAATTTTAGGAATCAACTTTGGCCACCTCCCCAAACATTTCTTTGCTGATACTGTGAAGCATTATAATTTGCATTATCAAAAGCGGATTGTGTAGCTCCAACAAGCTGCCCTGTGTTCATTACAACTTGCATTTTCTTGTTAATAGACTTTTCAAGTTTACCAATAGTTTGCGATTGAAGCGATACAAGCTTATTAACTGCGCTTTCTAATGCTGACGAACTGGTAACGCTTGTCTGTAAATTATCCCTAGCAGCTATATAGGCTGCTGTTTTTCCAAGTGCTGCATAACTTTGATCAATCTTATTTGCACTTAGTGGAACAGCAGATTCAAGGCCATCTTCGCCGAAAATAGATGGTTCATTTGCGAAACCACCATTTGCATAGCCTACATATTTGCCACCTTTTGCCAACGATTTGATACCAGGAACATTACCGATTCCACCATATCGAGACTCAATATATCCAATAGCAGAAATAGCTTGATCTAATGGATTTGTCCAAGTAGTATACCCTGATTTTGCATGAGCTTTAAAAGTCGACTCAATCATTTGAAACCAACCACTAGATGGGTGCCCAGCTTTAGCATTGCTATCCCAATTATTAGTAACATTTCTGAATCCCGATTCATACTTGGCAATCGTCTCTAGACCATTTAACCAGTTAGAGCCTGAAACACCAGCAATACCCATAGCATGTTGAATAACCTCTTTAGCTTGTTCAGGAGTTGCTGTTCCTTTGATATTTCCAACTTCATCATCATACTTTTTAAAGAACCCTTTCAAATAAGAAGTAAAATCTTTAATTCCTAAATCACTAGTTCCTTTTAGCATACTATATTGAGCTGCATCAAATTTATTCAGAAAGCCATTTAATCCGACTTTATCAGCAATCCAGTTAACTGCGCCTGACGCACCTTTTTCAACTAAACTGCTAACATCACCTATTTTGTCTTTAACCCAATCATAAACATTCGAGATAGTTCCCATAACACCACTAGCATGGTGTGGAATTAAACTAGTCATTTGTAAGAACTTTTTTGATTGTTCATGTGGCAAAATCGATGTACCAGCTTTTAGAGAACGAACCTCGGGACCGTTTGAACCTAATGCATAAATACCATGTTGTGTATCATGTGCTAGTTCAAATCCTTCTTCACCAACGAGTGCTAATTCATCTTGAAGCAATCCAGCAGAACCAGTTGCATGTTTCTTTAAATCAGGTATTTTACCCCAACCTTTGTGTAGTGCATTCAAAACACCATTAAATCCATTAATAAAAGCATTTATAACTTCTCGTGTTCCTTTAAAACCATCAGAATACTTGCCATTTACTGTTGTCATTTCTCCTGATACTGCTTCACCATGTGCCCCAGACTGTTCCCAAGCGGCCTTAGTAACATCATCACGTTGCTTTTGATTCTTTTTGGTAACTTCTTTGCGTTGTTTCTCAACTTCACCCGATACTTTTTCATGTTCTTCTCTAGCAGTTTTAGTTGTGTTAGTATATTGATCCCATGCAGCATCTTTTGTCTGGTCTCTTTGCTGTTTAGCACTGCTGACAGTATCTTTGCGCTTGCTTTCAGCAGTTGACTTGGCTTTACTATAATCATCATTAGCTTGTTTCTTTAAGTCTTCATATTGAGACTTGCTAATTGTGTGTAAAACTTTATATTGACGTTCAGCGCTATCCTTACGAGCATCACGATTCTTTTTAGCCATTTTTACTGTCAGATTATAACTATCATCTGCAGCTTTTTTTTGGCTTTTATACTCATCTTCTGCTGATTTGTAAAGTGCTTTTTCTTCTTTCTTTGCTCCAGCAGTTGCGGCTTTATACTTTTTATCAGCCTCTTTTTTAGTAGCTTTTAGATCTTTCTCATTGAGTTTGCCTTTTTCTTTAATTAGTTGTTCATAGATTGACTTCTGCTCTTTAGCACCTTTTTGAACTTGTGCTTTTACCTTTGTGTTAAGGTTTGCCTCATCTTTAATCATTTGATTTACATATTGTCCATGTAATTTAAGAAGTTCCGCTTGTTTCTGTTTTTGAGAAAGATTACTATTATTCTCAATTTTAGCAACTTGATTATGATAATTAGTGCTGTCTTTAATCATTTGATTAATAGACTTTTTCTTTGAAGTTGCTTCTTTGTTGTAATAATCAGTAATTTCTTTGTATTGCTTGTTATATTCAGACTTGCTAATAGAACCATTTTTTAATTCAGTATTCAGGTCAGCTATTGCCTTACTTTTTTTCTTAGAATAGTAAGTGTCAACTGCTTTTTGCATATCCTGATAATTCTTAAGGGTTGCCGTGCGTTCCTTTGCCAAATCAGCAGAGTTGAATGACGGTTTAGCAATCACTTTATTCAATGATGTGACAGAATTTGAAACACTTTTTTGCAAGTCCTTAGTATCTGCATTTACTTTAACCTTAACTTTAGGTGTGATTACATGAACTTTAAGTTTCTTTTTATCTAAGCTGTCTTGAATAGACTTACCAAAGCCTGAGCCAAACTTTTCGCCAACCCATGCTCCAGCACCTGCTCCAAGAGCTTTACCCAATGACGCACCGATTACAGTTCCTTCAGGCCCAATTAAACTTCCAATTGCTCCACCAGCTAATCCGCCAAGTACACTACCACCAACAGTTCCGGCAACGGCGCCAGTTCCACCACCAACTTTGCCACCAGTTGATTTATTTTCAGTTACTCCTTTATAGGTTTCATATGCTCCAGCAGCAATAGGAACTGATCTTATTAAACTACTTGCACCTAACTTTGAAACCAGTCCTGATGCACCTGCCAATATTCCTGTTTTACCAGCTGTACTAGCGACTGTTTCAGTGGCTGCAGTCGCCTCAGCTTCTTTAGCAACCGTTCCTGCAACTACGGTACCACCGCCAAATAAATTGTCAATTCCTGCAAACTCAGCAGCTTTATTTCTAAGCTCTATAAACATGTCCTTCATATTTCCTAGAACACTAAGAAAATCAGTAGCTTTTTTAATCATGAAAAAGGCAATCAAAGCCTTGGTAACGTCTTCCACACCTTGTTTATGTTTTATTAAAGCTTTCAAAATATCATCAATTTGTTTAAGTGGATCAGCCGTGCCTTTACCTTTATCAGAAACAAGACCAAACGCTTTTGCCATTTCGTAAACAAAATCAATAAATGTTTTCCAAACAGTTTGTCCAATGATGCCTATTAATGTTTTTAAATTACCGATTATATCGATGATTGTTTTTTTATGTCCATTAATATAATCAAGCAAATTAGTAACCCAGCCTGTAATGCTTGCAATTGCTCCAGAAACAGCATTTGCATATGTCTTAAGCATATCATCAGACAATAGGTCTCTAATGTCTCCACGTGCTTTTTTACTCATGTTAAATGACGTCTTAGTAATATCTCCCCAAAGTGTTTCCCACCTTGATTTAATATACATTGACATACCCATAAATGAGGTCATAGCCTCAGCTGTACCAGATTGATATTTCTTGCCTAAGTAGTCCAAAGCTTCGGTAAATTGTGTTGCGGTCAGTTTTCCTGCTGCAGACATGGCATACAATTGTTTCATTGATTTACCAGTCGCTTGTTGCAAAGCTTCACCGAACATTGGAAATCTGTTAATCATGACGCTCATATCCTCAGCACTAGCTTTTCCACCAGCAACAATCTTTGCGAATTGTTCTCCTGATTCAGCAAGTGCATCATTTGTCATATGCAAAGTAGAACCCAAGGCTACAAATGAATTTGTCCAATCTTTAGTTTCAGAAACACTTGAATGAACATGGTAAAAAGATTGTGCCATTTTATTAATCGTATCTGCAGCGTAAATTGAATGTGATGAAAGGCTATTGATATAACTAACTAATTCTTTCCCGTCTTTTGGTGCCTCAGTTGTCAATGAAGTCCAAACTGTCTTCATGGTATCTTGTTCTTTGTTATACTCAATACCTGCTGCAGTTGCTTCTTTCAATCCGCTTACTATTGCTTGAATGCCATTTGAAATCGCCTGCCCTACAAATGAGCCTACAATGATATCTCTTAAGCGATGAAAATGGTTTCCAGTATTATCAGCTTCTTCTTTCAATTTTGAAAGGCCAACAGTTGCTTGATCTCCATCAAGCTTCATTTTTGTAACAATTTCTTTAGGCATTTTTGACATTTCTTCACGCCAATTAATCTCTTCGCCTTTTTCAACCTTAGCTTCAAGTTTTGTAACTTCCTCTTTGGGCAGTTTGCCAAGTAAGGATTTGAAGTTCTTAATGCCAGCCTCTTCAGCAGAAGCAACTAGCTTCGTACGCACTTCTTTTTTTATCTCATCAAGGCTTTTATTAACATTATTTTTACCATTATTAGCTTCGTTTTTCATACTGGTCATTTTAGATTTGAAGTTCTCATCTATCTTCGACCCAATATTCTCACCAATTTTTTTGAGTAAGTTATCAGACCACTCAACATCCGTCTTGAAATCAGCTTTATTTGCTGGGAATAGCAAATCAATAACAACTTGTCCATCTGATGCCATATTTCAACCTCCTTTCGCTAAATATTTTCAAGTGCCTTACCTATTTGTGCCTGCTTTTCAGCTTCAATTTCTTCTGGCGTTTTTCTTACAGCAAATGTTTGTTTCTGCATACTAAGTTGCCGAACATATTCTTGGTTTTCAGTATGTTTAGATGGATCTTCACTTCTAATATGCACAATTTGTTGAAAAGGCGTATTAGAACTCAAATTGGTGAAGAGTGCTCTGAACTTGAAATAATCAAGCTTCCCTTTTTCTTCAATCAAATCAATGCCATATTGCTGAATGAATGAAGCATAAATGGCCTCTGAGTCTTGTTCATAATCAAACATCTTTACCGGATTACTATTCAATGACTGATAAGGACTCTCACTCAATAAATCAACAGCATATTTAATAACTTCAATCATTTTTTCAATTGGAACCTCAAGTCCTGAACCCACTAGTAATTCAAATTGCATTACAACTTTCTGATACTTATCAATTTCTTTATCATCAAGTATCTGAAAAAAACGCAAAATATTGTCATAAGCAAAATTAAAATAATATTCTTTGTTATTCCAAATTAAAATGCGCTCTTTTTTATCAAGTTGTGTTGATCTAACAATATTAAGCAAGCATAATCACTACTTTCTTGCATTCTGACGGGGTTTCAAACTTCTAACTGGGTATTTGTCCTTTAACATTTGCTGACGTTTTTTCTCATACTCTGATTTTTCATGCTTTAAAGCGTTTTGAATAGTTGTAAGGTCTGTCATTAGCAGCTCTGTGCTTCCGTGCTTTGACTCCCAAAGCTTTTTACCAATGCCTTTTTCATCAAGTAACTTGTCAAATAAAGTCGTTAGCTTTTCTCGAAGCGATTTAATAATGTCGTCTGAAAAATCAGTTATATCCTTTTCGGTAATCTTTGCTTTTCCATTTTCGGCATCTTCAAGTTTCGACCTCAGTTTTTCTAGCTTATCAGCCTGCTCAAAATAATGACCGACCACTTGGTCAATAAGAGACTCAGTCTTATCGTTTGCATATATTTGATATACCTTTTTGTCAATTCTTACACCAACATGTGGTGTTTCTTCGCTTAGGTTGATTAACATTTAAAGCCCTCCATCATTTTTCGTCTCATTTTTATCGTCTCTGTCTTTATTAAATTATTTTATTGTCATGGTGTAGTCGTTGTAGGATTGATATTGGCAACACCGTTTGCAGCAATGGTAAATGTCATTGTTGACTTAGCATTACCATTCCCACCAATCGTTACGATATTCTCAATGGTGCATTGATAGACCTTTACAGTTCCATTCGCTTTAGTAAAGCGGACAAGTGTCTTAGCGTCATCACCAGTTGCATCTTTATCCTCAAGCCCTTGAAGATAATCGCATGCAGCATCTCCTTGCAAAACATTACCTGTTACTGCCCAAGTACGAGCATGACCAGTGACTTCGGAATTACTATTATCTTCATCAGCAAAATAAATAGCATTATCGACTACGTCACCAGGTGTTTGTGTGATTTCCGTGATGAATTTGGCTAAAGATTGAAATTTAGCAGCTGCTAAATCTGCTACTGGGTCAAGCCCTCCTGCAGTATCAATTTCAATGCTATTTTTCCAGTTATGTGTAAATCCTTTTACTACTGTATCTACCATTTAAAATTCCCTCCTAATTGTTTCTAGTTACATAAGCTATAAAGTTTGTTATCCAATAAATATTTCCAGTGTTATCAACTAACTGGTTAAACGGCATTCCAGTGATTTCTATGTGGTCGAAATCAAATGAACCATCTGCACTATTTAGATCTTCAAGATTTGTAAGAGCATCTGCAATTGGATTGAGCGTATCTCTTGCTGTCTTATATGAGTCACTATTGAGCGCTAGTTCAAAGTTCATTGCCATATCTTGATTTCCATTGAAATACGTTTGAGTTGCTTTGCTCCCAGGGTCCATTTGCAAACTAAGTTGTCCATTTGCAGGTACAAAGCCTAAACCGCAGTTAGCAGCATCTCCACCAAGTCCTCGAATGAAATTACATAATTGAACATCAAGATCCACCGTGTTTTGCCTCCTTCATTAATGAATTAGCAATTACTTGTTTCCAGTCATCACCAAAAGTGGCTTTACCACGTAAATCCCAACGCTTTCCAGCTTGTGGGTGTGTTGTAGTCGTATAGTTCTCAATAGGATATTTGCCACCTACAACTCCATAGAACTGTGCTTTGGCGTACGGCATCTTGTAAACAATTTGTCTGTTCTGAGTGTTGACGTAGCTATCTCTTGTCAAATTTCCTTGCCTATAAGGAACAAACCTTTGCATATCCATTTCCATTTGGCTAAGTGCTGGTGCAACAACTCTTGCTGATTCAGCAGCGTTCTTAATATTATTAAGAGCACTTAAATTTGAGCTAACTTTAATACCCATCACAACACCTCCAACTTGTATCCAAATAAATCATCACTGAATGGCTGTTTGAGTTCGTTAATCGTTTGGACAGTATATTCATTACCTTCAAATTCGATTTTTGAACCAAGATTGTCTTTGTTCAGTATTGGCATTGGGTTAGTGCAATCTGCATAAAAAAAGACAGTCCCATTTGCAATGAGCTGTCTATTATCGTTTGAACCTGTATATTGTGTTGCTAATTGAACAACACATTTTGAAATTGTGACTGGTGTATCTTGTTTGGCTTGACCGTACATATCAGTTTCGCTCTGATAAGACTTTGTCAAAATTACTGATTGATTGCATAACGTAATTGGTACTGGTAATCTCATACATGGTCAACTCCTACATAAAGCAAGCCATATTGTCCTAAAAGAGTTCTAACTGCTTTTAACACGCCAGTTGAGCCAACTGTCATAGTATCAGCAACACCACTCTTAAACGTCATTGAAGTACCACCAACTGAGTATGAAGATACGTTATTTTGCTGTAATTCATAAGCTGACTTAGCATTTGAATCAATAACAAATTGTGTCTGCATTGCAACAGCCTTTTTGAAAGCGGTAGCACGTTTTACACGATATGGAAAACTGCTCGATACATCAGCTGCTAAATCTTGACTGCCTAAATTAGGGTCATAGAAACTAGTAACTGAATTAATTGCAATCTCGGCTGATTGTTCAGCATTAATAAAGTCGTCCCCGTTGGAGGGCGGTGAATATCCAAACTGCTTAAATTCACTTGATGTTAGATAAGCCATAGGCTACCTCCTAGCTTGCTGTTACTGGAGATGCTCCGACGTAAATTCCTGCTTTAGCATTATCAAGCACGATTGCGTCATAGTAAGATAATCCTTTGATTGTGTAACGATTACCATTGCGGTCAGTGCTTGGGTCGATAACTGAAACAGAATCGTATTTAACGACTGGAGCAATTGCTGTTAATGGCGTCAAGATAAAGTTTAAACTAGTTGTGGCTGGAATTGATAAACCGGACAAACGGTCTTTGGCAACTTTCATAATTGGAACGCCACCATCTAATTGGCCAACTGTACGGTTGATTCCTTGAATCTGTTGTTGATTAGTTGTGAAGTATCTACTTAAACCAGAAGCATTTTTTAACGCTGTGTAGAATGCAGATGAAACAAACATTACATATCCGCCCGGAACTTCTGTATCAGTCATATATGCTTCTGCAGCATCATAAGCGTCTAAAACATTGTCCTTTGTGATTGTGTCTCCGTCTGTTTTGCCAGCGTTGTCAAATAATGTCTGAATCGCAACTTTGTCACGATGTGGAATTGTAACCAAACGATTATGTTCTTCGGTTACATTAGCAACCTGTAAAGCACCGCTTTCAGACATATCGAGTTCGTCAAGGTCATATGCAAACCAGTCTTCATGCGTAAGCTTAACTGTTTCTTTGTCAATACTTACTTGACTACGAGTATTATCACCGTTACGAACATAATTTGAAGGCTGTACAAAGCCACTCATCTTGTTAATACGTACCTCATTGTAGCCAACAAAATCAGCAGATGTGACACTCTTTGCACCTGCCGTTAATGGTTGCCATACTTGTGAATCCGCCTGATAAATTTTATCAAGCTCTGCCATATCTCTAGAATCTAAAACTATTGCCATGAAAATTCCTTCTTTCTTTTATTGTCCGCCCGTCATTCTTTGGGCAATTCTCTGTACTATAGTTGGCTCATTTGCATTATCACCACTAGCGTTTCCCGTAAACGTTGCGTGTGTAGCAGTATTTTGGTTCTGATTGTTGTTGTTCTGTTCTCCTTGCTCAAACAAGAAATCATTATCCTTTTGTACGGCCTCTAATTGGTCTTTAAAGCCAACTAAGTTGTCGCCGTCAACTGATACCTTGTCTAAGTCAAGTAAAGCCTTAACCGCTTTAGGATTGCGTGCTTTTGCATCACGTAAAGCTGAATCAATCTTGAAGTTCTTGCTTTGTTCTGCCAATTTTCTTTGATAATCAGTAGCAGCTTGCTTATTTTCATCTTGTAGCGACTTTATTTGAGCTTTTAATTCCTCATTATCGCCAGCTGACTTCTTAAGTGTGCTTAACTGACCATCTCGTTCTTTGATTTGCGAATTCAAATCATCATTTTGACTTGTAAGACTATCAATCTTGCTCTGCAATTCTACTTTCTCAGCAGAAATACCTTTGTCCTTGCCAACCTCACTCATTATTTTTTCTAAACTATCACCCTCAATACCTAAAGTTTTAAGAAATTCTCTTGTTACTGACATATGCAAATCTCCTTTCGTGTTTGTATCGGAGCAACGCCTCCGAATGTTTGATTGCATAAAAAATAAGCAGTTTAGCGACAATACTCAGGTCGATTGTTATTTAACTGGCTTAAGATTCTTCATCTCGTCTAACAATAGTTTCTTAAGATTAGCAGTAATTGGATTGTTCTTATCTTCATTACTGTAAGCTTCGGCGAATGCCTCTTTATAATTTGTCTTTCCATAATAGCTAATATATTTAGCAATATTATCATCATTCATCTCAATATTAGATTGTTTAAATGCCTTCTTTAGAACTCTTTTTTCAAATGCTCCACTCTTACCATGACGGACAAAACTCTTGAGATATGAATTACTGTTTTCTGGTAGTTTAAGTGACTTCAAAACGGAATCATCAAGGCTCTTTCGTGCACTAATGGCATGTGCTAGTTCATGTTTTACAATTCCTGAGAAATCACTATGTTTTACCCAGAAATGCTGTTTCATTTCCGTTTTGAGCGTATTATCAAAGTGTTCTATTTCTGAACTGTTTAGAATGAGTTTTGGAACGATTTTGTTTTCGTTCGGATCATAATTAACACCAAACTTGGCGACTGCGTCACCCATTTGTTTGCTTGTACTGCTTTCGATACTGGAGATGAAGTTTTTAACTGCAGGAACTTCGTCATATGTTTGCTTGATAGTCTTATAGACCTTGTGCAGTTTGTCCGGTGCAATGTCTTTAATGTCAACATTCTCGACACCCAACTTTTGAACCGCATTTTTAAAATCTTCGACACTTTTTATCGCAGGTGAAGTTCCTTTTTGCTTAGTCATTACCTTACCTGTTTTCGGTTTGAGCAATTTATGATCGTTAGCCACCTGTTCGCGTGCATAATCTCTAGATAGAAATTTATTACTACCTACTAGATCTCGTAGACGTGCTTGCTGATTAGATAGAACACTTCTGAAATGACTCATGCCTGCTTTATCGCCTAACATTTCAGCAGCATTCATTTTCTTTTTAGTCTGTCTAATTGCTCTCTCAATCGAACGTTGCTGTTGCTGCACTTCGCTTTGCTTCATAGCCTGTTTAGGAGTTGGCATATCTGAATCTTTATGGTCAATATTTACTTCTGGGTCCCAAGGCGTGAAAATGTGCCCACAGTTAATGCCTTGTACTCCAGAAGGCTTACCATACCCGTGATTGTAGATTGAATCATACTTAGAATCGTAATCAGGGCTTTCAGGCGGTACCATATTAACTACATGTCCTTGAATTGGTGCACATGCAGGTCTTGCACATGGATGCCAACTCATTTTTGCAAGTGTAACTTTATTCACATTCATAGTTTTATTACGTAAATCATTAATTACTCGATGATTTGTAGTATTAATAACGGTACGAGCATATCCTTCAAGTGACCAACCATGACCACCCTTATCAGTAAGCCTAGTTGGAACACCTCTATCTACCCAACGATAAACATTGTCTCTGATAGCTTGCTCATGTGTCTTAAGCCCACTTGTGACTTCAATCGTACTTTTAATTACAATGTCTCGATAAATTTGCGTAGCGCTGTTTAAAGATGTATTGCGTGTTAAAAGTGATTCATTGGCATTGTTATACAATGAACGCCAAGTTTGATTGATATATGAGTCAACAATATTTTTACTATCAGGTGAAAGGTTACCAGCTTTAGTTGTGTTACTTTTTATTTCATCTTGTGTAGCTTTTACTGTGCTATATCCCAATTGCTGGCACATTTCCTTAATTGCAGTAGGAGTTACTTTGTTTACCTTTGCAACCTCATTAATTACTTGGTCTGTAAGTTTACCAGCTTTAGCAAATTGCTCTAGTTGCCACTGCATGATGTTATCTTTGTTGATGTCCTTATAGCTACTATTTTTTAAAGCGTTAATAATAATCTTGAAAATGTTTTCTTGCAATGACGAATACATGTTGATGATTAAATCAGCATAATTATTGGAACTCATTATTCATCACCACCATTATTAGCATCACTTTCAAAAGGATTCTCGTTTGTTGGTGCCGTTGGTGTTTCAGCCTTAATTTCATTCAGCCATTCCTCAGCTTCTGTCTCAGACTTACCATAATTGCGCATAATGTATTGTTTCTTTGGCATTGTGCCAGCTTGAACTGCAAGCATATCTTGTTTGGCTTGTGCGTCCTTGTCAACGAATACACCATCGTCATAATGAACACTGATTTGTAAATCATCTAAATCGATATCTGATAATAAAGGCTTATTGCCATCAAATAATTCAGGTGTTTGTGCTAATTGAATCATTGATTGAATCAATTCAGAAATAAATTTGCTAATACGGTTCAAATAGCTAGAGCGTGTCTGATAAGTCATACTGTTTTCTGAAACGACTTGTGTAGCTGTTGTAACTCCGCCTGTTGTATCTGTAGTGAATGTTCCGCTTGATAAACCAACGGCATTTTCTAGTTCATGTAAGAAATACTGCATTGTTTGTTGATATTCTTCTATACGAATATCTGGGTTAATCTGTACAACTGGATTTGTACCATCACCTAAACCTTCAACAGATTGATATGTGTCTTGATCAGGGTCAAATTGACCTGTCTTGTGGTATTCGTCTCCTGGTCTAACTACTTCAGGCGGAACTAATACTTTGCGTCTACCCATTCGCATTTCCCATACAAATGAATCGTGAGCGTAGTTAATTGCGTCTAAGATATTTTGACAGTTATTAATAAAGCCAACGCCTAGTGGACTTTCAGGAAAAATATTATTCTGCCCTGGACACTTGAAATAAACGAATAATGGTCGTTTGAAATTAGAGAAGTTAACTTGTGGCGCAACATCGACATACATGTTATCTGTTCCAAGTGCAACCTGTTCACCAACTTGATTAGCATCTGTGCTCTTGTAAAGCTCATTCGTAATCTGATATGTTCCATCTGATGCCCACTGATGAAATTCAAGCAGTGTGTAGTAATATCGTTCCTTATCAACGACTTTTACAGATTTGGAAGCAATAGCGGCTTGACTAATTTCTTCTGTGTTAGCGTCAAGACTAAAGAACTGACTAGCTCGTATCCATGCAACTTTAATTTGACCATTGTCAACATACGGACGTGCAGCAAAGCCACCACTTGGAATTCCTTGCTCAAGTTTGCCTTCAAGGTTGCTATTCACTCCTGAATCTTCAAGCCACTTATCAATGAAATCTGATAAATCACTCATTGGATCGTCTTCATTATCAGTTTGAGATGAACTATTTGAAGCCATTGAACTCATAGTAGACGTTGAATCAATTTTACCAGGCGAAACTGCTGGAAAGTCTTGATTAGTTGGCATCATTTCATTATCAATAACCCACTTATGATTGGTTACTTCTGCTGAACCATCTGTTGGCCAGTAATCAACTTCATAAGCGCCATTATCAGCAGAATCTATCTTCGCAATTGCTCCCTGCATGTTTGGCATATGATTGGCCGACAGAATAACTGTATCGCCAACATTAAAGCTTGCTTGTGTATCATCTTGGCTCTTGCTATCAATTGAAACATCAAAGCCACTATTCAAACAGATTGAAGCTTGGCGCTTTGCAACCATTTGAGTGATGTTGACTGCGTTGAATCTGCGGTTTCTCTTTTCCCCTTGCGAATTAAAATAGCTAACCGTATTTATATCTGCACCTTTTTTAGCTAGATAATTACCAGCGTAGTATCTTTGTGCCAGTTTGATACGATCTATCTCATCTTGATTAGTTGCAATTCGTGAATCATCTGAAATCTTGCTTAATGAATTTGTCATGCCAATTGCTGCACCTCCTTTCCTGAAAAAGTCTTTAATCTTGCTAATCACACTCACATAGATTCACCACCTTTAATATTGGAGTCCAAGTTCACGTTTAGTTGTAATCACAAAATACTGGAATTCATCATTCGTATGATCAAACACTTTAATTACATGTGGATCGTCGCTCTCAACTGTTTTTTCGTCCCACTGATATTGTTCGTGCTGTGGAATGAACATGCCAACATTATTTTGTGTTGGAAGATAATAAAAACGCCCCTCCGCTAATAGCGACTGGACGTACTCAATCATGTTTGCTTTCTTTAATTTCTTAACAGGCTTCCATTTAATACCAAAGTCATTATCCATTTGGTTTTTCAACGCTGCCTCAGCTGAGTCCATAATGTATTTCCACGCCTTAATGTGATACTTGCTTTCAATCTCGTCAATATATTTCTTAATATCTTTTGACAAATCACTTGGAGACTTCTTATGTGCTTTGCCCTCTGGCGAATAGTAGAAGGTATCTAAAAGCACCACACGAGGCTTATTATGTCCATCTCGTTTAGACATAAGGCCATATGCTCCAACAGCGGTAGCAGATGCAGCATGACCAGTATCAGCACTGAAATATAGTGAAGCGACATGATCATCATCTGGAATTGCATCTAACTTATGAAACAGTTCCATGTTGTACACATTTGTGCCAAGTCCAACAGCTTCGCCTAAATATAGATAACGATAATAGTCTTTGTCATTTTCTTTAATGCGATTAATTTCATCAAGTATCTGATCATCAATGAAGCCTAGTTCATCATCAAGGTAGCTAGACGAATCAATTAAATAATTCGGATTGTCTCTCAATGTTTCAACCCATTCATTTATCCATGAATATGGATTACGAGGTGGATTGTAGCTCCAAAAAAAATAAACCTTGTCGGCTAACGGATGTTTCTGTCGCATAAAAGTTATGTTTGTTTGGTCAAATTCTTCTGCACTATCAAACTCGGCAGCTTCTTCATACCACACTGCGATAATGTCATTAATATCATTTGACTTTAACTTTTGGAAATCGTCTTGCCCATAGAAATAGAATGTTGAGCCAGTTGCAATATGTGTAATTCTAAACGGAGTAACTTTAATATCGAACATTTTCAGCATTCCAAACTTGCGAATTGCCCATTGAATCTTTAAGAAGACTGAATCACGTATCGTATTAGCAACTTTGCGAATCACTACAACATTTGCTTTCTCTCCTTGAACAATGTACCAAATCATCATGAACACAAGTTTTAAAGCTATCACGGAAGACTTGAACGAGTTACGACCGCCTTTCAAAACATTATATGGTTTAGTAGTTGTCCAAACATTTTTGAAGTGAGGCTGTACCTCTTTCTGTATGTCAATCGTTGGCGTCATCACTATCACTCCCCCAACGGTCAATAATATTGATAGGCTGTACTAACTCAGTTCCATTCTCTTTAGCCTGTTTTGCCTTGGCTTCCGCCAAATCAGCATCAGATTTAAGCTTACGTACTTTCTGTTCCTCAACCTCTTTGCTTTCATTTTTAAGCTGCCCTTTGAGTTTGAACCACAATTCAGCAGCAGCTACCTGTTCTTTAGTAGCAGCAGGCGTCAATGTAGTTTCGTTGACTTCATAATCAGCACGCAATTCAGCCATTGGCTTTGTGTCTTTAGAAACGCCTCTCAAATCAATTTCTTTCTTGATATTATCAATCTGAACAAAATCACGCTTTATCGGTTTACCAGCAGCAATGCGATAGATATTTGTTAATACCTCATCTACCTCTGAATCCTCTTTTTTCTCAACTTTTTCTGTTCTTTTTCTGATATATTCTTGAATTCCATGATTTTCCAATAAATACTTAGTTGCGTTTTTAGCGTAACTCTTAGAGTAATTCGCCTTTAAAGCTGACTGATAAGCATTATGTGTTTTCATCCATAAGTCAGCAAACTTCTTTTGCTTTTTATTTAATTTCATGACATATCACATCGCCTCCGCCTATTTTTGCTTTAATAATCTCACCTATTGTTACTTT
Organism: Liquorilactobacillus sp.; assembly: GCF_047719775.1. Classification (NCBI taxonomy): domain Bacteria; kingdom Bacillati; phylum Bacillota; class Bacilli; order Lactobacillales; family Lactobacillaceae; genus Liquorilactobacillus; species Liquorilactobacillus sp. The sequence continues at coordinate 15,919 of NZ_JBDNTS010000020.1, read as the reverse complement.
AAATTCTTCATGCTTTAACTCTCTGTCTAGCTCACGTAACAATTGCAGTTCTTCATTGCTACTCACTAGTCCGTACTCACTGTCTTTTTTCATCTCATATAATCACTCCTAAACGTAATAAACCGCCTCAGTCTCTTCTTTGCTATACTGCACCAACTCAAAATTCTTAGTAGCAACCACACCTAATTCATCTGTCCAAGTATCAGTTGGCTTTCTAGTTGATACTTGTCGTTGTACAAAGCCACCTAAGTCTTTGCTCATTTCAGTGTGCAGATGTCCTGTAAACAGTTCTCTGTTTTTAGCTCGTCCCCACATTTCAGCAAAACGGCTAGCAAAGTTAGCAACATAATTCTTTTGTCCTTTGTTTCCATGTGTTGCACCAATGAAGTTTCTACCTAACATGTATGCCTTAAATTGCGATGGCTCTATATCAAAGCTCATATTCGGTTGGTTTCTGTATGCTCGTTCTAATAACCTAGCAAACAAATATCCAACCGTCTTATCATGATTGCCAAATGTACTTATTAATTGCAAATGGTTACTATGTTTAAGAATTGCTGATATCAGTGTTTCAAAGTAAATTTCCATTTCATCTACCGTTCTGGCTACATCAGTTGTCTCTAACTGTGTGCCTTTGGTAGTAGTTGAATTGAAACTGTCAACATGAGCAACATCTCCGCCTAAGATTAAGCATGTATCTTGCCAACGTTCTGAATTAATCAGATTAAGTTCTTTATTGAGAGATTTAGTATAAGCTTTAAGCGTTTCACCATTGAAATGAGTATCAAACGCTGGAACAACTAAATAACTGTCTGATTGCAGCGAAATAGGAGTCTCACGTTTGTAAGGCTCCTTATGTGACACTATTAGATTAATCAACTCATCAGTATTTATTTCATTGCCAATCGGCTCAACAACTATTTTGCTTTGAAAATTAAATTGTTTGCCTTTCTTGGTACTGATAACTGACCACTGATTGCTAACCGACTGCTTAACTTTCCATTTTGCTGGATCATAGTTATGTGCTTTAAGTAAGAACTTGGGACTCATATTAGGCTCACTATTAATCACAGTTTCAATTGTTGATGTAATTGAACCATCTTTGTTTTGCACATGTTTAATTGTCTTTTTAGAAACATCAGTGTGTGATGATACAGACTTGCGACCATGGTTTTCAAACGGTATCCCATTTTCGTACGCTTTCTGTCTCAAATATCTACCACTCGTTTTACAATTGAAATGTTCATTAAACACTTCTACAGCTTTTTCTGAACTATAACCTTGCTTCTGCAGTTCTTTAATGTACTGAATATGTTCATCATTCCATTTTATTTGTCTCGTCTGTATCACCACCTTTAATTTTATGTAAAAAGGCTGTCAACTATTAGATGACAACCATCTTACACGAGCTTAGTTACTTTTTCGTCCTTAGCTTCCCTGATTCTTTTTTGAGCTATTTTAAAATACTCATCATCCAACTCCATACCGATGAAATCTCTGTTTGTGTTCACACACGCCACACCTGTTGATCCACTACCCATAAACGGGTCTAAAACAGTGTTACTTTCATCAGTTAATTTATTTATTAAATATTTCAGTAAATCTACTGGTTTTTGAGTTGGATGTAACTTATTACCTGTTTTTTTAAAATTTAAGATATCGGAATCTCTCTTACCCTTTAGCAAAGGCTTGCCTTTAACCGCGAAAAATATAAATTCGTATTTTGGAGCAAACTGCCCCTTTAAATCGCCCATTCCAGTATTGTTTTTTTCCCATATCAATATATTCTTTATTTTAAAATATTTTTCAATTGAAGCCTTAAAATAGTCAACATGATGCCACGAGCTAAACATCATCAGAGCAGAATCGTTTTTTAAAACTTTATTACATTCAAACACAAAATGATCTAACCAATCTAAATTGCTATCATTTTGTATTTTTAAATGTTTATTTTTCCTATAGTTCGACTGGAAGTTAATTCCATATGGTGAGTCGGTTAAAATTAAGTCAATACTATTGCTTGGAATCTTCTTCATTAGTTCCAAACAATCGCCTTTTTGTAAATCAATCATATTAATTCTCCTTTTTTAACAAAAAAGAACCATCAATTATTAGTTGACAGTTCAACGGCCTCCTTTAGTAGCCAACATGCTTTTTAAAGCTTCGGGATTAGCAATAACCCAATATGTATGCAGTCCCGACGACTGCTGTCTATAACGCGACTAACCGAAGTAAATCATGTCACTCACACAAATACCACTCTATCATAATAAAATTTTTTCAATGATAATTCTTGTTATATATTATCATTTTTCAAAATTCCCTCTTTTTTAGCTAACAATTCCAATAATTTTTCTCTTTTCCTATACATTTGTGCCTGTGCTAACGGTGGTTCAAGTAGTCCACCTACCATTCTCCAATCATAGTAATCATTAGTACACCACCGCAACTCGTATATCTTTTTCTGCTGTTTTGTCATATCCAAAAATAAATCTTCTTTTATCTTCTTTAGCCGATACAGTCGTTGCAGATAAGCATCATTTTCTTTCGCCTCAATCAAGCCTTGTGCTTTGAATGATGTGATTGTACTTCTACCACCGCCAACATTCTCGTCTTGAAACTCACGGTACGGCCATTCTAATTCAATCTCACGTTGACTAATCAATTTATCAATATTTGCTATTTTCTCATAATCAGCTTCGAGGCCTTGCATTTCTTTACTTGATAATCGTTCTTCAATCATTGACTTCCCTCCCGAGCTGCTACCCAATCTCTATATCTAATTAGTTTCGCGTCCTTGTATTTTTTGCTCTGCAGGATATTCCTTGCCATATATATCGAAACTCTAAAATATTCTGCTATGCCTCGACCGCCGCCATTGATCACATGTTCCACTCCATTTTGGATAACAATATATCTATCCTTTAGAATTATATACTCATTCCACAAATCACGTAGCTCAAATTTATTAATCAAATAATATAGCCTATTATTACTTATTGAAAATATTTCCATCATCTCTCGAGCTGTGCGATATTTCTTGATTTCATTAGCGAACGTCTCTTTGCTGATTGAGATTCTTTTTAGCTTGATAGGCTTCGTGTAATGTATTCCAAGGAGTTCTCTGTACTCAACTAATCTTTCATCGTCATCATCTAGCAGTGTTAAGTCACTACCCATTTCAGCCAAAAGATAGGCAATTCTCGTTTTCTTAGCAGCATTCATACTATCCTCCAATCAAATCCATAACCGTGTAATCAAAATTGCTAAATACTCGTTCTTCAAATTTCGTTGTTAATCCCAAAACTTGCAATCTAAAATCATGTTTTCTTGGCACAACAACTTCAATTGGTATACCTGTTTTTGCACCAAACATTTTAAATTTCAGCCTTGATTTTGGATCTATCGCATATGGCGTATATCCATTCTTGATATCAATCACATGTCGAATTGAGTTGTCTTCGTTGTATATTACGAAATCGGCTTTGTAATCCGTTCTGCGGTATTTTAGCCCGCCTATGGCACAACTATCCAAAACTGTGAATGAACGCTGTATATCGAAACGATAAGGGCATTCTTTAACGAATGTGAGATAGAAGTTCAGTTCTTTCTGCGAATCAAACTTATATCCGTCATATTCAATCTTTCTGTTGAAGTGTGTTCCTGCCTTATTCATTCTTCCTCCCAACCAATTCATCAATCGTTATGTCAAAGAAGTTTGCTAACTTAATAGCTAACTCCATGCTCGGATATATCTTTTCATTCTCAATCTTGCTGATAGTTCCATCTGAACAACCTACGAACTTGCCTAACGCCATCTGAGATAATTTATGGTCTTCTCTAAGTTTGATTAACTTAAAATTCATGATGTCACTCCTTTAAAAATACAAGCCATCTTGTTTTGCTACGTCTGTCTCCAAAAATAGGTCTGGCCACAATAGCTTTTAGCATTTCAGTAGTCTTAATTTGGTCTTCATTCCACTTCATGATTAGCACACCGTTTTGTTTTAAAACTCTTCTGCACTCATCAAAGCCCCTTGCCAATGCCGTTTGCCACGTATTAGGCAACACTCCATATTTTTTGGCCAGCCATGATGTTTTACCTGCATGAATTAAATGCGGTGGATCAAAGACAACCAAATCAAAAGTATTATCCTCAAAGTCCATATTTGTAAAATTGCCTTGAATGTCGGGGTCAACATTGATTACATGACCTGTTGGCAGCTCTTCATAATACTTTCGTATGTCCATATAAGTCGTGTGTGGTTCTTGCTTGTCATACCAAAACATTCTTGAACCGCAACATGCATCTAGTATTTTCATGACGTCACTCCTTATAAACTCAGTAATGATATTTCTGCATGGTCAATCATCTGTTCTTTTGCTTGCTTATACATATCCTTCATAATCTCAAAGCCATATGCTGACCTGTTAAGTTCCATTGCTGCTCTTAACGTACTGCCACTTCCTGCACACGGATCAATTACCACATCTCCAACATCTGTAAATATTTCAATCAGCCTTTTTAAAACTGGAATTGGTTTTTGTGTAGGGTGTATTTTTGGATAGCCATTATCCGTTTCCCATTTGAACCAGTTCATTATCATTCGGCCATCATTGTTAAACTTTGGTAGCTTGTCTCGATAAAGAACAACTGCGTATTCACATGCTCCGACAATTTTCATATTTGCCTTTAATACCTGTGAGCTTGATTTTTTAATAAAAACAAGTGGATAAGAATTATTGAAACCGTACCTTTTACCGTATTCGACAACCATTTGCATTTGCTGAAATGCACAAAATACAATCATTGCTGGTGCTTTACCAGTCTGCTTAGGCTCTTTAATCAACATGTGCGAACAAAAATGCATAAACTCAGCAACTCTGAAATCAACATCTGTATTGAAAAATGTTGCATTAGCCTTATTGCTTTCCCCATTCTTGTTGTCTCCGTCCTTGTACCATTCAGGGCTTGAAGCGTAAGCATTATTTCCAATGTTGTAAGGAATATCAGCAATTACTAACTGTGCTTTAGGAATCGCATAACGCTTGAAATTTTGAAAATGGTCGTTGAACAATTCAATTTTTGTCTTACTCATACTCCCAACTCCTCTAACTGTTCGAGTGGCACCTCTTCGTGCCTGTTGTTTCCTAGCCTAATCAGTGCAGCTACATAGGCACCTTTACGTTTCAGACAGTCAACTGAATACAGGTGTCGCTTATATCTCACTACCGTTCCTTTTTTAATCATTCCGACACCTCCAAGAGTTCAGGGTTTTCATGAATGTTGCCAACAACTTCTAAACAATTATTGGCTACACCTGAAGATAAAACATTGCTTTCAAAATAAAATGCACTAGGGGCTTCTATATCGAACGCTGGATAATCATCATTTCCAAAATATTTAACTTCTGAAATAAACGAATCACCATCTTCTGTATATTTAACAAGACTTCCTTCATAGATTTCTTTGCCATTCTTGTCTTTCAAACCTGTGTACTGCTCAACAACATCATTGATAGATTGATAAATGGTCGTTGCTTTACCTCCAATGCCATTGACAACCTCGAATCCCATTCCTAAACCACGGTTTGTATTTATATCATTAAATTGACGATATTCCATTAAATCGTTACTCCATACTCTGAACTTAATTTCTCTCATTTTCCCTCGCCTCCTCAATCTTCCTGTCAATCATCTTCCGCCAGTAGCCTGCTTCGTGCTTGTATACCTCAGTTGGCACTATTTCGACTACCGAGCCTGTTACGATATATTCCATGTCTAAATACCTCTCACGTCTTCTAAATCAAATGCTAATTGCCGTTCTGGGTTACTAGTCATTAGTCGGCTTATTAACTTTTCGTTGTACATCATTTCAAGTTCATGCCTTGAATTATTCGTTGTTACAATTGTTGAATGCTTAACAGTATTATTTTCAAAATCAACGCGTGCATTAGCTACTCTGTACATTAATTCCTGCATGTCACTTCTAACTGGCTTGATTGCACCTTTCATTCCACCCTCAGTGCCAAAATCATCTAGTATAAGCACGTCAACCTCTTTCATTGACCTCTCAATGTCACTCAGACGGTTTTTAACATCGCCTAGGTCGTATTGCTTACCTATCAGTGAACTAAGCTCGTCAGTCGATACAAACATCACTCCTAGTCCGTCTTGCTTAGCTTGATACATGATTGCTAGAGCTAAAGATGTTTTACCTGTTCCCCTAATTCCTGCAAGTACATAATTATTAGGCTGGTTTGCTATTGACTTAGCAGCCTTATACGCTTGATTGCCTAGTTGCTTAGCTTTTTCGACATTAGGTTGCAAGTCAGGTTTCCATTTTGAAAAGTCAAACTTCAAAGGGATATTTCCAGGCCATACAGACATTGAGAAATATTTGCGCCCTTTTTTGATTCTCAGTGACCTGTTAAATTGCTCAATGTTTTCTTTTTCAAATTGTTCACTAGGTGTTAGATGCTCAACGTCAACGCCTTTTTCTTTGGCAATTTCTTTAACTCGATCAATCTGCTGTTGACTGATTAATCCTTCCACCATTAGAACCACTCCTTTCCAGTTGGCACATTGTTTTGTTTAACATTTTGATTCAAGTAGCTCTCAAACTTAGTTCCAAACAGCGTTTCAGGTCGTAAGAACTTGTTCATAGCTGTATCGTTCTTCCATTCAGCTACTTTGTTATCAATAACTCTTTTAAAATCATCTAAACTGAATTTTTCGTTAAACCTAGCTTTGATTAAAGTTTGAGTTTTTTTAGTAGTTGCTCGATAACTTGTTCCTGCTTTTTCATTCAAGTAGTCGATTATTTCTTTGTAAGGCAGGTACTGTTCTGCTTTAGCAGGACTATATGTTTTACTATCCTTACCTAGCCTATCCTTACCTAACCTAACCTGCGTATCCGTTTTGGATACATCTTGTATCCATTTTGTATCCGTGTCTTGAATCCTTTGATATGACTGGTTTTTATCAACACTTAACTCTTTTCGATGTTCTGAATACATTGTCGAACGATATCTATCCTTTTGAATGTAGTTGTGTATCCTCCAATCTTTAATAACCGTTATCCCATCGTCAAAAACTATGATGAATTGTTTAGCTGCTAAAAGTTTAAAATCGTCATTGCTTCCTCCAACCATTCTTAAAACTGTTCTTGCATTTCCAAGAAAGCCATCATCATCAGCATTCATAATCAAATGTAGGTAAAGTGCTTGCGTTGATAACGGCAAATCTAAAAAGGTATCTGTTTCAGTAATTTGCTTACTCAACATTCTTCTTTGAGCCATAATTGGTATACCTCCTAGAATGGCAAATTGTTCATTTTTTCGATCAGCTTAGGATTGTCGATAATGAACTGATAAAGCATGTTGCCTAATGGAGTTACAAGGCTTTCGTCATTTGCTAAATTGTCAACACCTGCTTCATGTAACATTCCATGCAGTGATTCATGAATGAGCGTTTGATAATATTTTTGCTTATCCATTGACTTCCTGATTGATATGCTTGCATTTTCATATTCTGTTACACCCCATACTGATTGATTATTATCTTCAAGGTTTTCTACACTTTCAATTTTGTAAATGATTCCACCAATTTTTATCTTTTTCATTTTGTCTGTCCTTCCATTTAGAATGGCAAATCGTCATCTTGAATATCAATCTCTTTGCCCTTTGAATATTGATTACTCTGCTGATTAGATTGAGCATTCTGACTACTGCTTTTTGATTCAAGAAAAGTTAGCTGATTAATATTCACATCTGTTGTGTAAACCTTTTGCCCGTTTTTCTCATAGCTACCTGTTCTAATTTCTCCGCTTATTCCTAGCAAACTTCCTTTGCGGAAGTAATTTGCAAAGGTTTCTGCACGTTTGCCACTTGCTGTTAATCTAATAAAGTCTGATTCATATTCTCCCTGCTGATTCTTAAAGTTTCTTTGAACAGCAATAGTTGAATTTGCAAAAGTTGTTCCACTTGCACTATATCTAAGCTCAGGATCGCTCGTTAAACGCCCTGTTAAATTAACTGAGTTCATCATCTTTATCTATCCTTCCTAATTTCAGTTGTCTTGCTATTTCTTCTGTAACCTTGATTGGTCTAATATGATACTTTTGGCAAAACGTCATAATTCCAAGCTTATGCTGTTCTACGTGATGCTCTCTGCAAAGTGTCATGATGTGCATTCCAACATGATTAATCTTGTTTCTGTTGCGTCCACTGCCGACTGCTTGATAATGTGCTATGTCCGCATGTTCACCGCATATAACACACCTTTTTTGGCGAATACATAACATCTGTTTTGGAAAATCTTGTGGTATGCTCTCCCAAGTTTTTAACTTGAAAGGTATATCCTCTGTGAACAGATAATCTAATATTTCCAATATCATGTAGTTGGCAATTGTCATTGAACAGTTGCTTAAACTAAATTGGTCTACATTGAAATCACACTTAGTTTTGTACTTAAATCTCTTTTCCCACTCGTCAGGAATATCGCCAGTGTAATCGCATAGGTCATTTATCAGCGCCCATATCTTTTTACGTTGATCAGGACTAATCTTTCGTCCGTCTTGAACACTCAATTCAACTGTCGGCTGTTTATCATTTGCCAGCTTTTGCAGCTTATACATGTCAAGTTCTTCGCCTAATTCGATTTCCACTTTGTTGTTTGAAATCTTGATTAGTTTGCCGAACATGATTAGACTTCCTCAAATACTTTGTCTTTACCAAGGCTGTTCTTCATTTCTTCCAAAATATGACAAGTGATATTTGCTTTTTCATTTGCATCCGCTGTTTTCCATTCAGGTTTAGTAGCTGCTTGCTTTAGTGCCTCTTGCTGAACTGTTTTTACGTCAGACTGAGTAGCGAGGGCAATTGCTTTTGCATACCCAGTAATTAATGCTTTTTTCTGAATTAACGGATCATTTTTTTGGTATGACTTTTTAGCACTCTGATTAGTAGTTTTTTTTGTTTCACGATTCGTTTGATTGTAATGTTCATCAGTGTCAGCGTCCTTTGTATCATCAATTAAGAACAATCCGTTCAAAGCGTATTTGCGGGCGTATGAGCTTGCTGTACCGGTTATCTGTGATTCGTCCATACCCTTTTTCTTATCAGCCTCACGTGCATATCCTGTTGTCTTAAACTCACCATCAGGAGTTTTAAGTGTTGCTGTGGCTTTGATATAGTGCCACTCTCCAATTAATGTCGGTTCATCAGTAATAGTAAGAGTGGAATTTAAAGCTCTTAAAATAGGCTTCAGTGCAGTTAAGATATCTTCTGTACTTCGGTAGTTATACTTTCCAAAACTGTTGTATTGGCTCTTAGGAGCTTTCAATGTGCTTTGAATAGTAACTAAAGTGTTCTGCTTTTCCTCAGTCATTTAATTACCACCTTTCGACTAGGCTTTAATTCAACTCCATTAATATCCTTGCCATTTTTCAAATCTTCATACAGCAACTTCTTGTCAATCTTAGTAACCTGTTCAACATTCTTATAGCTTTCAGGAACCACGCTTTCATCGCTAACAATCACGCTTGGTCGGTAATTTCTAGGTTTCAAGAAGTGATTATCAGTCTTAACCTCTTTATATCCAGCACTGTCAATAGCGTCTGTTAGATACTGATTAAGTTGCTTATTCTTATTTTTCAAGCTGGTTTGCAATTCTCGCAGTTCTTGAATCTTTTTAGTAAGCCAATCAACATTCATCTGATTTCGTTCTATCCAGGTCGCAATATTATCAACTTTGCTATTGAATGTATCTTCAATGCTGTCTAGCGTGTCCTTGATCATTTCAGGATCTAAATCATCTCGGTCAGCCAGCTCTTTATATTTAACTGTTAGCTCAAATAGATTCATTCCAATTCCTCCAATTCATTAATTCTCATGTAGTTAATTTCATTGGCAAACAGCCAGCCCTCACAGAACTCTTCGTCTATATTAGGTAGCTTTGTCTCGAATACATATTCTATCCATTTATGCAAGCCCTCAGCTTTAACTAGGTCTGCCGACTGTGAACCAAACTCAATCAGAAAATAGCTCTCGTTGGTTAAATCATTCGACTCCCAGTCTTCATATACACGAGTGTCATTTGGCAACAATGCACCAATTTTAGTTTCCATCAACTTTCCCTCCTGTTATCATTTGAAATCAGCTCCTTAACGTAATTAATTATTTTCGTGCGTGTTGGTTCATCAGCTCGCCTTAAACTGTCAGTAAACTTTGAAAAAGTGTCGTTCACTACACGATCGTCTAATCTTGTGTGTGACAATTGCACTAATATTTGATATTCTTCATCAGTTATTTTGTGCTTGAGATATCCTCCGAATGGATAAATTGAAATGCTCGAAGTTGAAACGTACCCAATAGGCTCATTACCATATCTAAAACTTGGCATACTGCTATCCATTTCAAGCTTTAGTTTGCTACCAATATTTTCTAATGCTTGTTGTGCTTGTTCGTTATTCATATTTAATTCTCCTTATCTATAATTGTCACTTTCATCACGATAATGGCCTTGCCCGAATGGATCATTCCAACATGCAAAAGGATCGTTTTTCTTCATAATGTCGTTCCAAGGAGCAAACGGATCATTCCTTAACATTGGGTCGTTCCATGGCTCAAATGGATCGTTATTTCTAGTACGTTCTTCATCAAACATGTAAATCATTCTCCTTTGTGTTATACTTTCCGTAGATATTTTTTGTAAGAAGCCTATCGCAAGTAGGCTTTTTCTTATGCCATAAATTCTGCTAATTCAAAACATTCATCTAACCTGTCTTCGGGTACATCAGCAAATTGCTCATATCCCATTTGTTCTGCTGCTACCTCTAATGTCCATGCAGGTAAATCATCCATTCATCTCACCCCTTTACAAACCAACTAATCACAACCTCGATACATAATGCGTACGCGGTTATAATCGCCGTCCATGTTGCTAATTTGACTATGTGAAGCAACTTATTTTCTTTCATTCTTAGCCTCGTATCTTCCTGCCTCATAGGCTGCAATTGCAACAGCCACAATTACTATTGCATTCATTCGCTCGCTTCCTCTTTGCTTGTTAATATTTCCCAAATTTCGTAGCTTAGCTCGGGAGACAGTGTTACATCTTCAGGATTAAATCTTTTGCCATTGGCGTCCACGTTGATTATTTTCATTGCCAGGCCTCCTTTATTTCAAACCCATTAGCACTTGCTGCTCATCATTCAAATGTTCACAGCACCAGTCAAAATTTGCATCTAAGAATTCATCAAGCATTTCACACAAGACGTTAAGTTCTTTCTGTAAGCTCTGATCTCTTTGGACGACTCTTTCCAACTCACTTAGCTGCGCGGAAGCAAGACTAGTAGCACTTTCATTTTTAAAAATGTTGTTTTGCTTGACGGATTTAATAAGAAGTCTCTCTAATTTGCCAGCTTCTTTCAGGTCATCTAGCATAGCCTCAGTTACTGTTAATATTTTGAAGAAATCATGCTTAGATAACATGTCACACCTCCAATACTTTTTCATTGAAAAACTTGTTGATGAAATACTTCTGACCTTTTCCAGTTACAAGCGGTGTATACCTTGTTTCCATTTCACCAGAGTTATGAACAATTGGACTCGGCTTAAGTTCAAACAGCCCTATGTCCATTGATCTTTGAGTAGGATAGTTTCGCGAACGTCCATATCTAGAAATTAGATATCCATTCTCACGTAACCATTGGAATAATCTGTTTTGCCCAATGTTTATTCCTTTTGCTTTTAATAGTGTTGCCAATGCCTTAACGGAAATACTATTAACTGAGTTTTCAACGACTGCTCCTAAGATCGCATGAGGTTTCATCTTGTCGTTCTCTTGTTGCAACTTCTTGTGTGCTTCTTATTCATCTTTTAAAGCCGTCAAAATTTGAATCATATTTTCAGGCTGAGCTAATGTTTCCTGCAATGTTTCAGGTGTCATGTATGCTCCATGCTTACGAATTGAGGGCAATACTTCCGAAGTTACCCAACGTTTGAACCGCTTAGCATTTGGCATTTTGCTAGAAAGAATTAAACTGTATAGTCCTGATTCATTGATAGCAGTTGCCATTTGCTCTCTTCCGATGGAGTCGCGAATCGCTACCCCATGTTTATCCTCTTCATCTACACGCTTTGCCAAAGCATCACGGGTATTTGAGTATCCTAAAATTTCAGCTACATCTTTCCCAACAAAGTATGGTTCATTTGATATTTGTACTGTTCGAACTCTATTACCTTGGAAATCAAAGTTTATTAATTGATTCATCTTCGATAACTCCTTTCTATTCGTTTACTAGTTGTTTGCTTTTTAAAATACGAATTAAATCGTATTTTTTGCCTAAAAAAATGTAGTCCTCTGGAACTTGATATACATAGCTTGCTTTTCGAAGCAAGCTATAGGGAATATCGCTGCTATCGTTTTCATATTTAGAAAGCGTTTGATAGTGCACTCCCAATACCTTAGCCGCTTCTCTCAATGTGTATCCAGAATTTCTTCTGCATGCTTCAAGTGTTAATTTAAGTGTCATTATTCTTTCCTCCTTTCCTTTACGATATTAATTATATACGAATTATTTCGTATTGCAACCTTTAATTTGAATTATTTCGTATTTTATTATTTTTATTCTAATTATATATTGTTTTAATCGTATTTAATGATATACTGTTCTTATAGAAAAGAGGTGATACAAATGGCTAGAGCTAAATTAACGCCACAAGATCTACGTACAATGAAAATAATAGCTGCAAATCTTGAATCATTGGCTTCCCGAAAAGGTGTTAGTCAAGTTGAACTGAGCAGAGAACTACAGATACCAACAGCAACATTAAACGGATATTTTAAGGGAACTTCTCTTCCCAATCCAGGAAACGTTCAAAAAATAGCTGATTATTTTGAAGTTTATAAATCTGATGTCGATCCTAGATATTCGAAACCCGATAACATTATTCCAATAACAAAAACTATTAAAATACCTTTATTGGGAGAAATTGCTTGTGGTGATCCAATTTTAGCTGAGGAAAATATAGAGGAATATATAGATGAACCTGTTAATTATTTGCCTTCTGGCACATGCTTTTACTTAAGAGCAAAAGGCAATTCTATGAAGCCAACTATTCCAAATGGTGCTAAAGTTTTAATACGGCAACAGCCTGATGTTGAAGATGATGAAATAGCAGCAGTGCTAATGACTGATAGTAACGAGGCAACACTAAAACGTATCAAAAGAGCAGATGGAACAATGTTCTTAATGCCAGATAATCCTGAGTATTCACCTATTCTAGTAAATAAGGATAACCCTGCTAGAATTCTGGGAAAAGTTGTTAGAATGGTTATTGATTTCTAACATAAAAAAATAAGCCCCAACCGCAACTTGGGAGTAGACAGTTAAGACTTACAAAAATTGTATCTGAGTAAAATATAACACTACTCAGATATTTTCACATAATGATATATGTTTTTAACACATAATATTTTAAATTTAATTGGGGGAATCATAATGAAAATAGCATATAGAAGATTAATCGCAGGCATATTTCTAATAATTAATAGTTTTTACTCTTTTTATAGGGCAAAAGGACTTATAGGGTTCGTTGACAAGTTCTTCCAAGCTGCCACAAGGAAAGAACTCGTTTCTTTTAGTGTTAATTTTTCCTCGGTTGTATTGATTGCTTTTTGTGAACTAGCACTTGGAATCTTTTTTATTGCAACGTGTAGCAGAACACCAATTAAAAAGGTGGAATTTTCTCTTCCAGTCGCTGCGTTTGTCTTTCAGTTTATAGCTGGATTTATTATTGGATTCTCAGGTAATGATGTATTTCCTATTACATATCAAATTATGGCTCCTATTTTAGTTTGGGCACTAATTGGCATTGCCTATGGAAAAGGCTATCATGCTTTGCCATTCAAGGATGACGGCTCTCTAAAAAAACAGCCAAAAAATGTGAGCCTTGTTGTTGGCTCAAACGTTCCAGATGAACTTGCAAAATATAAAAAGCTCCTTGATGAGAATACGATAACTCAAGAAGAATTTGAAGCGAAGAAAAAGCAATTATTGGATATATAAAAATAATTTATTATTAGGAGTTTAAAAATGTTAAAAAATGATGATGAACACAAAATAGCACGAGGAATACAGAGACAAAAAGATGCTTCAAGGTTTTCTGATACAGTCGGCGGTATTGGCATGTTTTTGAGCCTGATTGTTGGCTTTGCTGTTCATAGCTTTTGGATTGGCTTAATTTGCTTTGTTTTATCCATAGTTTTATCAGAGCGTTTAAAGCACAAGATGCTTTAATAAAAAAACACACTCGCCCCGACCAGAGATTGAGTGTGCAATTGGTTATCATGCATAGGGAGAAGTATACCCTATTTGTATATTCTAATAAATTTAGGAGGTAAAATCAATGCTAGTTGGTTGCTATTTGAGAGTTTCAACGATAGATCAAGCCGAAGAAGGTTATTCTATTGAGCAACAAAAGGATAAATTAAAACAATATTGCGAAGTTAAAGATTGGGATGTTTATAAATTCTATATAGATGCAGGCTTCAGCGGATCAAACATTAATCGTCCTGCTATGCAAGAGCTAATTGAAGACGTTAATAATAACAAAATAGATACTGTTTTAGTGTACAAATTAGACCGTCTAAGCCGTTCACAAAAAGATACCTTGTACTTGATAGAAGATGTGTTTAACAAGCACAAAACGGCATTTGTGAGCCTTAATGAGAACTTTGATACATCTACTGCTTTTGGTAAAGCAAGTATTGGAATTTTGTCGGTGTTTGCTCAGTTGGAGCGTGAACAGATCAAAGAACGAATGCAAATGGGTAAAATGGGACGTGCTAAAACTGGAAAAGCAATGAATTGGTGGAATCCAGCGTTTGGCTATATTTACAATGGTGAAACATATGATGTTGACGAGTTCAAGGCAAACATTATAAAAAAGATATATAAAGATTATCTTAGTGGAGTGTCAATTAATAAAATAGCCGAAAATTTAAATAAAGAAGGACATCTAGGAAAAGATAAGAAGTGGTCTTTCCGAACAGTTAGAATGGCTCTAGTAAACTTAGACTACACTGGAAACGTTAAATATCACGGTAAAATTTATCCTGGTCAGCACCCTGCTATTATAGATAAAGAGACATTTAATAAAACTCAAAAGGAACTAAAGGTAAGACAACAAGAAGCGTATAGTAGAAACAACAACCCTCGCCCGTTCCAGTCTAAATACATGCTTTCAGGACTGTTAGAATGCAAATACTGTACATGTAATATGGTACTAGTCCAATATCGCCCTCGTAAAGACGGTACACACTTAAGCGTGTATAAATGTCCTAGCACAATGAGAAAGAAAATGTTCACTCAACGTCAGCTGTCTAATTGTATTTCCGAAACACAAGAACGACAAATGCTAGAAGAGTATGTCATAAAAGAGATTAGCAAATTGCAATCCAATACAGATAGAATAAAATCAATGACTTCTTCAGAAACAGTTAATACTGATACGTATAAAGCTGAACTTGAGAAAGTAGAAAAAAGCCTTAAAAAGCTAGTTAACATATATGTAGATACTGATTCATTAACAATAGATATCTTTAATAAAAAAAAGGAAGCCCTTCTATCACAGAAAGATGCAATTAACAAAAAAATACAGTCAATTAAAAAAAAGCAACCTGATCTATCAATCAAAGAGACAGAAGATATTTTGAGTGGAATCAATGGAAATATTGCTAAGGCAAATTATGATGCAAAGTACAAAATAGTTAGGAAATTAATCAAGAAAATTATTGTTGGTAATGATGAAACTACTATTAAATGGGCATTTGAGCTATAACAATATCCATTAAACTACATTTCAATTAACGTAAACCCAGATAATCTTCTTTCTTTTTTTATCATAGCTAT